>JAFYLG010000039.1 GCA_017537225.1 Lachnospiraceae bacterium | reverse complement strand
CCTGTTAGTAGAAAATATCGCAACGCAGTAGGTGCTGTCATGGAGCAAAATCAAATATTACAATAAAACCGTTAAAAATGACATATCCGACCTAAATTGTATAGAAAAAAGTATGATAGATTTAAGAAAATTCACCCAAAGGAGGAGACAATATGGGTTTATTCTAAGCTTTGTTTGGGAAGAGTGAGTTGCCGAAAAAACAAGAGGTAAAACCGACTCCGAAGCCTGTTGCTGAGGAATATGATTTTAACGATGGGCTCCAGTATATGAGTGTTCGTGAGAAAGAAGATTCTCCAGAAAAGTGGCGCCTGATGTTGAAGTTTGCAGAGCACGGAGACGAGATCGCGCTGTATGAAGTGGGTGAAGCATATATGCTGGATGGTCCTATGGTGAAACGGGATGACAAAATGGCAGAAAAGTATCTGCTGGCTTCTGTAGAAAAAGGTATGGTAGCCCAGGGAAATATCCGTTTAGGCCAGCTGTATCTACGTAATTCTGTAGATGTGTACCCTAAAGATAATGCGCCGATGTCAGAAGAAGAAGAGAAAGCGGCCAATAAAGAATTTGTTCGTCGATATAAAGTGGGTGCTGCTTATATGGTAGAGGCTCTGCAAGGACGGAATCTGATGTATGTGGAGCAGGCGATAGAGATGATCGCTGGGACCATTCATCTGGGCTATAATGTGGGTGACATTCGTGATTTCTTTATGAAATTCATCAATCTGACATTGCCAGGTGCAGTTAAGAAAATTGAAGAACAGGCGGCATCGGAAGACAGCCATGAGGCATCTGCTGCATGGTACAAATTAGGATGTCTGTACTTGTACGGAGTACACTATGAGGATGACTTGGACGAGGCTAAAGCCTGTTTTGAAAAGAGTCTGGCACTGAATCAATGGAATACCGATGCCAAGATGGCACTGCAAAATCCTTTGTTTGAGGACTAGTAAGACCTAGCGTAGACGAAAGAAAATGCAAAGTCATTCGTCTGCTGGAAAAATATACTACGCATAATGCAAAAAAACATGGGGAGGAAATAAAATGGCACTGTTAAAAAAACTGTTAAACAAGGATTCTCAGGAAGTAAAGGAATTTTGGAAAGCTTTTAACGCGCTGAGCAAAAAGGCCAATCAGAAAAATTTGGATGCTTTTTTGGCGGCGCAGAAGGTATGTCCCGATATTTGGCAGGGACCGTTTCTGTTGAGTCTGGTCTATGATATAAAAAATGATCTGCCCAGCGATCCTGCAAAGGCAAAGAATTATCGTGACCAGGCACGCCGGACTGCACAGGGGACCGAAGCGGAAGAATGGGTATCTCTGTTCTATGATTATTATGAGATGTCTGCCATCAATTGGCGAAAGTCAGAGTGTGAATATATGACTGAGGAACTTCTCGCTGTTCGTAAAATGGGTGTGGCTGCAATGCTGACCTATGAGCATAAGAAGCCTGTGATCACCGGTCATGAAGAGTTCGATGACAGCAGTTTTTGGAAGGACATGTTCTGGACTTGCTATGATTCCCATAATGAGTATGAACCGTTTTGGATGTTGTTTGACACTTGGAAAGAGTATAAAGGAGCAAAAACATCCAGACATGATATGATGGTGAGTGCGGCCAGCTTGATCAAGAAGCACAATAAGATGGTCAATAAGTATGACTGGCACGAAAGTAAGATTCTAAAGGGAACTGCTAAAGAAGAACACTATCAGTCCTTCAACGGCATGTACAGTTTTATTTGCGGTTATTATCATATTGCAGACGGTCCTTATTGCTTTGACAGTGATAGCGCTACGAGTCAGTGTGGCGGTGAGATGTATGCGGGTGTCCGCTATTTACAGACAGCCGCCAATCTGGGATGTGCCCCTGCGGTACATTATTTGACTTGGATGGCCCATGCCGATGATCCGGATGTATGTAATGTCATTCGCCGTGGTTTAAGTCAGGATTTGAGTGCAGATGCTTGGTTAGCTTTCTATTTGGTCAAGTGTGCTAACGCTGGAGACAGCGATGCTCGTGCTATGATGGATGAGTATTATCCGGAGAAAGAATAATGGATGACAGAATGAAACAACTGGAAATGGTGGCACAACAGCTGGCATCCTGTGAGCTTCTGTGCAGAATCACAGCGGGAGTAGAGCAACAGAAACATATGCAGGAGATCAGGGAGCTTCGTCGCCAGGCGGATAGTCTGCGTGCTTCTATCCTGGACTATGCTGACAAGCAGTTTTGGTGGGATGTGGATTTTGGCGAGGGAGCCCCTTTGGAGAGTGATGAGACGGCCTATCATATGGTCAATGGATTTTATCTGGAGACCGGTGAACTGGAACAACGGTATGAAAAAGGAACCAATTACCTGTGTACCGCAGTAAAGAACAACTCCGTAAAGGGGATCTTGGACTATTTTTCAGCGTTTAAGGACTCCTACCTTGTGCTCTACCTGGATAAAAAGAAGATGCGTAAGATGGTGAAAGTGCCAGTGAAGGTCAAGACTATTTACCATGTGGAGAACCACCAAACTCGTCACAAACAGTTGTCCTATGTCAATACAGATACTTCCTATGCGGATTATCTTCTAGAGTCCTATCGGCAGGACATGGACAGGATCCAGCGAGATATGGACGAGAGACTGGCGCAATCCAACAGCCGGTTTGATAGGATGGAGATGTTTTGTAATACCTTTACCCGCAATGCGGCTATGACGGATGAAGAAGCTTATATGACTGGACGAATGTCCATGCAGGACTATTTTAACAGTTCTGCGCTGCGTGATCTAAATCAGTCAACCATCTACAGCAAGGCTAGAGAGCAGCAGGAAGCACGTCGAGCCAAGTTGGATCGTATGTTGGAAGAGTATCGCTGCAATGTGGTCAAGTCAAAGGAAGAAATCGTAACAGGCAATGTAAAGTTGTACCTGATGGAAGTAGGAAAGACCGTGTATTGTGGCGAGGAACTGGTGGCCATCGTCATCAATAAAGGGGTAGAACCGGTGTATGAGTTCCATTGTGCTGCAGACTTTGATCTGCTGGACCTGAGTGGAAAGTACTATGGATGGAAACAGTTGTTTGAGAGACCTGTGGCTAAAATTCCACTATTTCGATATCTTTTACAGGCCCATGGCAATGAGCTGCCGTTGCATGATGTGTTGAGTTCCCGTCCCAAAAATTGTCCGGACGCGGAATGGCGTATGTGGTCGGAGATTCGCTGGGCCCACACATTAGGACTATTACAAACGGCAAAAGATAGTTCGAAAGAATAATTAGTTTGCATTTTCTAAAAAACATGCTATAGTATATCCATAACAATATAAGCAGAGTAGAAATGTACGCGCTAAGTGCCTGGCGGACGGGGAGTTGCCTCTGGGACGAAAGCAGACGAGACGGGCGGTAGCCCAGACGGAAGCTGTGGTGTACATTTCGCATCCCGCTGCGTACCCTTTTTGATGGATATGAATGGATGAACAGACTCCCCGGGATCTCTAGGCAGAGGTCCCGGGATTTCTATTTTAGGGAATCATCCGGCCTCCACCCTAGGGCATGCAAGCACCCAAGGAGGACAATACAATGGAAAACAGACAGAAAAATCGATGGTCCACCAAGATGATCGCTATGATGGGGTTGTTGGTGGCATTGCAGATCGTAGCCAGCAAATTCCTTAGTATCAAGATCTCGGACACCCTGCGTTTAAGTATCGCCGATTCCTTTTTGATCCTGGCCGGTATTTGGCTAGGGCCGGTGGCTGGTATGATCGTAGGTATCCTGGCTGATATCTTAGGCTGTGTGATCAGTGGTATGGGTATCCTGCCCTTGATGACAGTACCGCCGGCAGCGGTGGGTCTGCTGGCTGGTTTAGCAGGACAGCTGTTTCGCAAGTCTAACAATATCTTTGTCTATGGAGGCATCATTGCCTGCATCAGCATGCTGACTTCGGTATTGTATCGATCCTGGGCATTTTCCCATTACTACGGCGCACCTTTTATTACCTATGTAGGCCCTCGATTTGTGCAGGCCTGTGTATTGATCGTGTTAAATACCATTGTAGTGTACAAGCTGTATCATAGTCCGGTAACTGGGATGGTACAGGGAAGTCGATAGGAATAAAAGAGTGGGTATCCGCCAGAAAAATCTGCAGAGATTTAAACTATATTTGGAAGAATTGAGGGCTACAGTATGACTTACCAGGAAGCACTGACTTATATCCATAGCGTGATCTGGCGCGGCAAGCGCATCGGTTTGGGCCGTATTACCGAGTTATTGGCCAAGATGGGAAATCCGGAGAGAGAGTTAAAGTTTGTCCATGTGGCTGGTACCAATGGCAAAGGCTCCACCGCATCTATGACAGCCTCTATTTTGAAGGAGGCCGGTTATCATACCGGTCTGTTTATCTCTCCCTTCATTCATGTGTTTAATGAGCGTATGCAGATCGATGGCGAGATGATCTCCGATGAAGAATTGGTGGAGATCACCGGTTATGTCCATGGGTTGGCAGAGCAGATGGAAGATAAGCCCACCGAGTTTGAGTTGATCACTGCTCTGGCCATGGAATACTTTAAGAGAAATGGCTGTGAGATCGTGGTGTTGGAAGTAGGCTTGGGTGGTGAGATGGACTCCACCAATGTGATCCCTACACCAGAGGTAGCAGTAATCACCGCTTTGGGTCTGGATCATACCAAGGAATTGGGCGATACCATGGAAGATATTGCCAGAGCCAAGGCCGGTATCATCAAAAACGGTGGCCAGGTTGTGTTTTACGGTCAAAACCCGGAGGCTCAGGTCATTGTGGAGACCACAGTGAAAGCAAAGGGATGTCAGTTGACCATTCCTGACTATACCCAGCTGCAGGCAGGAGAAAAGAGTCTCAGCGGTCAGACATTTTCCTACAAAGAGTATGACGATTTACGCATTGGACTGCTGGGCACCTATCAGCTATATAATGCATGTGTAGTCATCGAGACCATCGAGGCACTGCGTCGTAAGGGATGGGAGATCAGTGACAGCGCCATTCGCTTTGGACTGGAGCAATCTCAGTGGACCGGTCGTTTTGAAAAGATCCATGAACAGCCGCTGATTTTTGTGGATGGCTCCCATAACCCCCACGGTATCAAGGCTACTGCAGCCAGTCTGCGGACCTATTTCCCTCAGGGCGGTATTACATTCCTGGTGGGTGTATTGGCAGATAAGGATGCTATCCATATGATGGAGGAACTTCCTGACATGGCATCATCCTTTGTGACCATCACACCGCCCAGCATGCGTGCCATGGATTCGGAAGCGTTGGCAGCACTGCTTCGCACCATGACGGATAAGCCGGTGCGCGCTACTGCCAGCATAGAGGAAGGTTGCGCTACGGCTTTGCAGGTGGCAGGTGTGGATGGTGTGATCTGTGCCATCGGTTCTCTGTATATGGTGGGAGATGTGACTGCTGCAT
>JAFYLG010000038.1 GCA_017537225.1 Lachnospiraceae bacterium | reverse complement strand
GTCGTTAGAAACAGGGAAGGCCCCGGAAGATCTGGCAGAATGGCAGAAGAGTCTCTCGGAGCAGGATGCAGATCTTTTAGCGGAGATCGATCGGGAAAATGAGGCCCTGCGGCAGCAGGCGGCTCTTTTGCAGCAGCAGACAGGACAACAGGAACTACAGGCAGGTCAGCAGACAGGTGGGATACAGACATTAAGTCTTCCTTACACTCAGGAACAGCTGGGCAGCCTGGCTTTTTTGAAGGAGCATCTTTACAATGTCAATGGGGGGACCAAGGTCACTGCCGGTTTGTTGGATACTCAAAAGCTGTTGGCCATGGATATGAGGCTGCAGCAACCGGATAGCGGAGGGCCTAAGGTGCTGATCCACCATACTCATGCCACGGAGTATTTTGCAGATTCTGACCAAAAAGATGAGTCGACACTGATCGTGGGGGTGGGGGACTATCTGGAGGAACTTTTGGAGACGCGATATGGGATCCAGGTGATCCATGACCGAACGGTATATCCTTACAATGAAGCCTACTCTCAGGCGTTGAAGCATGTGGGAGCTATTCTGGCGGAGAACCCAACCATAGAAGTGTTTATTGATCTGCATCGCGATGCAGGTGGAACAAAAAAATACACGGTGAATGTGGATGGTAAGGAGACGGCACATCTGATGTTTTTCAATGGACTGTCTCATAACAGCAAGGGACCCATCGAGTATCTGCCCAATGAGAATCAACAGGCCAATCTTGCCTTTAGTTTTCAGATGAAGATGGCGGGGGATAGTCTCTATCCGGGATTGTGTAAGCGAAATTATCTCAAGGCATACCGATATAATCTCCATGTGCTGCCCAGAGCAGTGATCGTGGAGGTGGGGGACCACAGAAATACGTTACAGGAGGCGAAAAATGCCATGGAGCCTTTGGCACGGATATTACATTTGATCCTGATGGGAGAAAGGTAAAAAGATATGTGGGCGAAAATGATTCCTTGTGATCAAGTATAGCGCTGGAAGAAGAGTGTGTCAACGCTGCAAAATTATGAATGAAGAAAAAAGTTTTTCTTGTAAGTACATCTATCTCGTGGTACAATCTAACATGAAAAATTATCCCCTGACGAAAGTCAGGGAATTTCATGGAAATACAGGAGGCAGCATGGCTGTAGATCAGAGTAAAATTCGTAATTTTTGTATCATTGCCCATATCGACCACGGCAAATCCACCCTGGCGGATCGTATCATCGAGATGACCGGTCTGCTGACCAGTCGTGAGATGCAGTCCCAGGTACTGGACAATATGGAACTGGAGAGAGAGCGTGGCATCACCATCAAGTCTCAGGCAGTTCGTACCATTTATAAGGCTAAGGATGGTCAGGAGTATATTTTCAACCTGATCGATACCCCTGGCCACGTTGACTTTAACTATGAGGTATCCCGCTCCCTGGCAGCCTGTGACGGCGCCGTACTGGTAGTGGATGCTGCTCAGGGCATCGAGGCCCAGACTTTGGCCAACGTATATCTGGCCCTGGATCACAATCTGGATGTAATCCCCGTCATCAACAAGATCGACCTGCCCAGTGCAGAGCCTCAGCGCGTGATCGAAGAGATCGAGGACGTGATCGGTCTGGAGGCTCAGGACGCTCCTCAGATCTCTGCCAAAACCGGTTTGAACTGTGAGGATGTATTGGAAGCTATCGTTGAGAAGCTGCCGGCACCTCAGGGCGACCCGGAGGCACCTTTGCAGGCACTGATTTTTGACTCTGTATACGATTCCTACAAGGGCGTTATCGTATTCTTCCGTGTGAAGGAAGGTACCATCCGTAAGGGTCAGAAGATCCGTATGATGGCTACCAAAGCAGAGTTTGACGTAGTAGAAGTAGGCTACTTTGGCGCCGGTCAGTTCTTCCCCTGCGAGGAATTGTCTGCCGGTATGGTAGGTTATATGACTGCCAGCATCAAGAATGTAAGAGATACCCGTGTGGGTGATACCATCACCGGTGTGGCCAATCCCTGTACTGCTCCTTTGCCCGGCTATAAGAAGGTAACTTCCATGGTATACTGTGGTATGTATCCTGCCGATGGCGCTAAGTATAACGACCTGCGTGAAGCACTGGAGAAACTGCAGTTAAATGACGCTTCCCTTAGCTTCGAACCGGAGACATCCATCGCGCTGGGCTTTGGTTTCCGCTGTGGATTCCTGGGTCTGTTGCATCTGGAGATCATTCAGGAGCGTCTAGAGCGTGAGTATAACCTGGATCTGGTGACCACTGCTCCTTCCGTAGTGTACAAGGTACACAAGACCGATGGCGAGGTCATCGATCTGACCAATCCTACCAACCTGCCCGATCCTGCGGAGATCGATTACATGGAGGAACCTGTGGTATCTGCGGAGATCATGGTAACCACCGAATTTATCGGTGCTATTATGGAACTGTGTCAGGAGCGCCGCGGCGTATACCTGGGTATGGAGTACATGGAGGCTACCCGCGCCCTACTGAAATATGAGCTGCCCTTGAATGAGATCATTTACGATTTCTTTGATGCGCTGAAATCCCGTTCTCGCGGTTATGCATCCTTTGACTATGATATCAAGGGCTATGAGACCTCATCTCTGGTGAAGCTGGACATCCTGATCAACAAGGAAGAAGTGGACGCCCTGTCCTTTATCGTACACGATGCCACTGCTTACGAACGTGGCCGCAAGATGTGCGAAAAGTTAAAGGATGAGATCCCTCGCCATCTGTTCGAGATCCCCATCCAGGCAGCCGTTGGTTCTAAGATCATTGCCCGTGAGACTGTAAAGGCCATGCGTAAGGACGTATTGGCCAAGTGCTACGGTGGTGATATTACCCGTAAGAAGAAACTGCTGGAGAAGCAGAAAGAAGGTAAGAAACGCATGCGTCAGGTGGGCAATGTAGAGATCCCTCAGAAGGCCTTCATGAGCGTACTGAAGCTGGACAGCGGCAAATAAGTGATAGACAGACCGGGAAACGATCAGGTAAGGGATCTTTCTCGGTTTTTTGTATAACAGATATCGGAAGGATATAAGAATTTTGAGTCTGTTCAACAAGAGGTAAAACATATGGAATTATATATTCACATCCCGTTCTGCATTCGTAAATGTGCTTACTGTGATTTTTTATCCGGACCTGCCGATGAACAGACGCAGAATCGGTATATGGCAGCACTGTTGCGAGAGGTGGCACTGGCGGGAGAAAGGCATAGAAAGTGTGGGGAACCGGTAGATACCATCTTTATTGGTGGTGGGACTCCCTCGGCAGTGGATGCTAGATGGATCCTGAGGCTGATGCAGCAGGTGTGCACTTCTTTTGCGGTGGCAGAAGATGCGGAGATCACCATGGAAGCCAATCCGGGGACGTTGACGAAAGAAAAGTTGACTGTGTATCGCCAGGCAGGGATCAACCGTCTTAGCATGGGGCTTCAGTCGACTGACAATGGAGAACTGGCCCGCTTAGGCAGGATCCATACCTACGAAACGTTTTTGGAAAACTTTCGAATGGCGCGCCAGGCTGGTTTTACCAACATCAATATTGACTTGATGTCAGCGCTGCCGGGACAGACCATGGAATCTTACGAAAAGACTCTGCGTCGGGTGATCGCGCTGGAACCGGAGCATATTTCTGCGTATAGTCTGATCATTGAGGAGGGGACTCCTTTTGGTGAACGGTATCCGGAGAGAGTCGATGGAACAGAGGAAGAATCTGCAGAATTTGTAATCAGCCGAGAAAGCCAATGGCAGCTGCCCACGGAGGAAGAAGATCGCCAGATGTATCATCTGACCAAATCTGT
>JAFYLG010000037.1 GCA_017537225.1 Lachnospiraceae bacterium | reverse complement strand
GTAGGATAAAGAAAACGAAAAAGGATGGTGGGATCCATGGCACAATATCAATACATTACATTAAGAGAAAAACCTGAACTTATGAACTTGGCAGCAGAGTGGTTTCATAGCAAGTGGGGCGTTCCCACAGAAGCCTATCTGGAGTGCATGGAAGCTTATCTAAAACAGGAAACCGAATTGGGATGGTTCCTTTGCCTGGATGGGGGCCAGATCGTAGGTGGTCTGGGTGTGATCGAAAATGATTTTCACGATCGAAAGGATCTGACGCCCAATGTCTGTGCCGTCTATACCGAAGAAAACCATCGTTGCCAGGGGATTGCCGGAGTTCTGTTAAATGCGGCCGTGGAAGATCTGCGTTCGAAAGGCATTTCTCCAGCCTATCTTGTGACCGACCATACTGGTTTTTATGAACGATATGGATGGGAATTTCTCTGCATGGTTCAGGGAGATGGTGAGCCGGATATGACAAGGATGTATATTCACAAATAATGTCACACGTTATCAAAATGATGGTTTAGATGAGGCAGGCATATATGAGTTCTGCTATCTGATAAAAAACGGGTGGGAACATCTTGTAAATCAAGACGTTCCCACTCGTTTTGCTGTGTGTCGTTACATCGGCAAGGTAAAGGAAAACTCCACTCGATTTTCCATCGTTCCATCTACAGCACATTTTACGTTCTGTACCTGACAGGTGCCTCTGTGCAGATCGATGATCTGCTTCACCAGAGTCAGTCCCAAACCGGTACCAGGTTCCGTGCGGGAAGGATCGGCCCGGTAAAAGCTGTCCCAAACTTTGTCTAGTGCTGTGACAGACAGAGGGGCGGCTGTGTTTTGGATAGAAAAGAGCGCCGTATGCTGATGGAGGGTGATATGGATGCGAATCTGACCGCCTTCATCGGTATACTTGATGGCATTTGTCATCAGGTTGGTGATGACCTGCTCGATACGGCCTTCATCGGCAGTGATCTGGAAATCCTGGGCGTTGCCGTAGGTAAGGGTCAGAGTTTTCGCGGTCAGCAAAGGCTCGAAACGCTGGGCTACAGTCTGAGTCAGTTGCAGCAGGGAGAAAGGTTCCATGGACAGATGGACCTTACCAGCTTCCAGACGGGACAGATCCAGCATCTGCAATACCATGGCATCCATACGCTGAGTTTCATCCTGAATCACTGTCAGATAGTGCTCTTTTTTCTCCTCAGGAATGTCCGACTGCAGACCTTCCACATAGCTGTGGATCACCGCCAGGGGCGTTTTCAACTCGTGGGTGATATTGGAGATCAGCTGGCGACGTTTTTCCTCCGCATACTCAGCGTAGTGAAGTGCCGATTTGGTCTGCTGTAATTCTGCATGGGTGTCTGCCAGAGTCTGGCGGGAATCCAGCATATATTTGGCCAGTGCCTGAGGTTCGTCCCAAAAATCATTGGGGAGGACAGTGGTGCCATGATCGACAGAATAAGTCAACCGTTCCAGAGGGTCCGTCAGATGGCGGCGGATATGACGAAGCAACAGCCAGATGACGAAAAACATCAGCCCCAGAGAAATCAAATACACAGGGAAGAGACGCAGGATCGCATAAGTCAGTGGCCAGCAGCGGACGGCGATGCCGTAGCAGTAGGGGCCATAGTAATCCTGGGTGTTATATGTTTTTTGTATGATCACAGACTCCAGCAGGTTTTTCTTGGTGTGGGACAGAACATTTTCAGGGTCCATGTCGGAACGAAGCAACTCCACAAGAGAACCAAAGGTATGGTCATTGACCATGATAGACTCCGTGTCGGAATAGGTGCTTTCTACATTCCAGGCATAGATCACTTGGCTGGTCGTGGTAGGGGCGGAGTCTGTTTCCAGTAAGACTTCCCAGTCCACTTGTCCGTGTTTATCCGCTTGATTTAATTGGGAGGTGCTTTGTTCGAAGTAGTCAGACTTCTGATGCCATCCCCGTTCGATTTTGGTGGGATAGAACTGGTTGTTTTCAAAATGGCCGGTAAGGCGTATCACGGGAAGAAACCACTCGGACCACAGAGAGCCACGTGGATAGGAGCCGAGAATATTTCGAAAAACTTCTGTGCCGCCTTCTAACAAATCTAGATCAATGTATCCAAAGCCCAAGGGATCAATGTATTGATTGATCCAGTTTTCGTCGGTGGTATAGCTGAAAGAAAGATGGTTTCCGCTTTCTATAAGAGGCTGATAAGCATCATCATAAAATCCTTCGGCTACTTCAAATCCGTAGAGCAGATCCCATTTGCCCCAGATCCAATCATCACTGCCATAGCCTTTTTTGGGAGTATGGGGGCGAACGATGGGAAGCAATGGTTCGATATATATCGCATCGTAAGCATTACCGAATAAGAGAAAGCATTGTCTCTCCATAGCTCCAGGCAATTTCATGGAATCCGCATCCAGGTAGCGGGCACGGCCATGGGGATAAAAGCTGGAAGCATAAGACCGGATATCAGATTCTATCTGACGGTACATGTCCTCGGCTACGGCCCAGGTAATTAGTCCCATGCCAGCCAGCCATAGTGTCAGTGCCAGAGTGATGATCCGTTTTGCTAAAGCTCGGTGCGTAGAGTGTTTTTTTGCAAATTTCATACTCACACCTCCAATTTATACCCAGCTTTGATCACCGTCTTGATGTGGTCGGCAGCCGTGCCTAATTTGTCTCGCAGTCGGCGGATATGGGTATCCACGGCTCGTGATTCTCCTTCATAATCATAACCCCAGCATTTGACCAGCAACTGCTCGCGGCTGAGGACGGTGCCTCGATTTCGCATCAGGCACAGAAGGAGAGAATATTCCTTGGGAGTCAAAGTAATTTCCTGATCGTCCACATAGACTTTCTGGGAGGAGCAAACGATGCGGATCCTTCCGGCAGCCAGCTGATCTCCGGTGAGAATGGTTCCGCGGCTGCGGTGGATCAGTGCGGTGATCTTAGCATGAAGTACCGCCATGGAAAAGGGCTTGGTCACATAGTCATCGGCTCCCAGTTCATAGCCCAGCAGTTTATCCTCTTCGTCGGACAGAGCGGTAAGAAAGATGATGGGCACATCGCTGTGACGGCGCAGGGCGCGGCAGACCGACAGGCCGTTTAATCCGGGCATCATGATATCTAAAAGAACACCGTCAAATTCGATGGTTTCGGCCAGCTCCAATGCCTGCAGACCATTGGCCGCGGGAACGGGATGGTCCCCCTTACTGAGAAAGAAGTCGCAGAGGATCTCGCGCAGACGTGCTTCGTCCTCGGCGATCAATATGGTATGGTTCATAGTGGATTCCTCCTTTTGCTATGAAGATAGCATGGGGATTTGTACTCTTTGTGTCAATTGGCAAAGAAAAAATCGGTCCCGCTCCCTGGCGGGAATGGAACCGAAATCTTAATCTTTTTTGGTAATGGTAGGGTGGACGGTGTTAAGCCAGTCTACGGATTGGGCCAGACCGTCGTTATCGAAAGAAAACTCCTGAGAGATCTTTAGATCATCGGCTGTCTTGTCAAAGGTAAAAGGCTCAGGCCAGGCGTAGACCAGCAGGATGGTCTCTTCGTCGCGGCTGGATTTTTGCATCTGAAATCGCATCCCCCGATAGGAACCATGGAATACAGCTTTTTTTAAATAGCCCAGGGAAAGGACATCGTCTCGTGTCAGCATATCAGCATTCCTCCTCAGCGTCGTCCGGCACATATTCCAGGATATCTCCCGGCTGGCAGTGCAGGGCTTCACAGATTTTATTTAAGGTCTCAAAGCGGATGGCCTTGGCTTTGCCGGTTTTTAAGATGGACATATTGGCCATGGTGATGCCTACATGGTTTGACAGCTGGGTCAGACTCATCTTTCGTTTGGCCATCATTACGTCCAGGTTTAATTGAATTGCCATAGTATTGTTCTCCGTAAGGGGATGATCAGATCGTCAGTTGGTTTTCTTCGTTGATGTCGGTGGCTTTGTAGATCAAGTGTGACAGGGTGGCACATGCCACGGCAACAGCCAGGCCTACAAAAATCACCAGCATGGAAAAAACGGGCACAGCAATGGGATAGACAGCCAGTCCGGTGACGGCACTGACAATGATCAGGCCGATGTTGCCTGCCAGCAGAACTCCACAGGCGATCAGAGCATTCTGGCACAGGCTCACAAAAGAACGGGCATTATCTGCGCAAAAGGGCTGTCCACTGGCGATGCGGTTGCAGACTTTCCAGGCCTCCATCAACATGAGAAAGATAGGAGTGCCAAAGAGCCAGGAAACGATCAGACAGGGCCAGTACAGGAAAGCAATCTCCGGCATGGTGCCGCTCACTTTGATCCCCGCAGTGGGAAGGACGGCAAAGAGCAGTGCGGCCAGTAAAATTCCGAATATAATGATGATGGCTTTTAGCCAGGAAACCAAAGTCTTTTGCTGCATAGAAGTACCTCACAGACAATATGAAAATAGGATCACTTCACAAAGTGCTAAGGATATTATAGCGCTGTCAGATGGGTAAGTCAAACAAAAATTATTGTTTTACGATATGTATAGGGGCCTGGAAGTATTATTGTTGCCAGGTTATTTTTATCGTGCGGTCATTTCAATGTGGGAATAGTAAATCCTGCCCCCTCACACAAATGTCGCATATCCTCAGGAAGCTCACTGACAAAATGCATGGCCTCCCCTGTGATAGGCTGTCGGCAGGTGATCTGCCAGGAGTGGAGGGCAGCGCGGTGGATCCCGTGAGAGCCTTCTGTGCCGTAGAAGGGATCGCCTACTAAGGGATGGCCCAGGTGAGCCATGTGGACACGGATCTGATGGGTCCGGCCGGTATGGAGCTTTAAGCGTACCAGAGAATAGTCGGTGCCGGGGCAGATCACTTCGTAGTCAGTACGAGCCGTCTCACCATCGGAACGAACCTGACGAAGGATCAGAGAGCCCTCCACTCGTCCCAACGGGGCGTCGATAGTTCCGGAGAGAGCAGCAGGACAGCCTTCTACCAGAGCCAGATAGGTGCGTCCCAGATGGCCGTCTCGCCTCTGGCGGTCAAACATGGCGCTGGAAGCCCCGTGTTTGGCGATGATGATCAATCCGGAAGTGTCCTTGTCCAATCGGCCTACCGGGCGGACTACCAGATGCTTTCCCTGCTGACCATAATGGTAGACCAGTAGATTGGCCAGGGAATCTTTGTAATGGCCATGGCTGGGATGGACTACGATGCCAGCCGGTTTATATAACAGGAGCATGTCCTCGTCTTCGTAGCGAATGTCCAACGGTTCTTCCACCGGTTCCAGGTGATCAGAACCGCAGTCCTCCTGTTCCAGACAGAGGGTCAGCACCTGACCCGTCTGCAAAATATGGCGGACAGTGGCATGCTGACCGTCTACCAGGATACCGTCAGGCTGAAATTTCAGGCGGCTGACCTGGCGGGTAGACAGACCAAAATGCCGGTGAAGGACTTCCTTCACCAGCATTCCGTGGAATTCTTCTGTAATGTCATAGCGAATCACTCGCTTCATAGATGTCTCCTTGCGAAAGGCTACCAACGAACGTAATAGCCTTCTTCTAACAGTTCATTTTCCAGTTCGCGACGGTCTTCATCGTTGTTGTCACAGCGCAGGCTGCTTCCATCAGGAAGCACCACCGTGTAATAATTACCCCAATAATTGAATTCTGCTTTCATCGCCATAGGTGATCTCCTCCTTGTTTATTTGCTGAGGAGAGTATATCACCTGTATAGCACAATAAAACGGACACAGATCTTGGATCAGAATAGCATTAAATTCCAGAATGCGCCGTGTTACTTGAGGACAGTATAGCAGAAAAATGCATGAGAGAAAAGTCTTTTTAGCTATTGCCGAACTTCTTTTCCAACAGATGGATCCCCTGATACAACAGGGTAGAGACCAGGCATAGGATGGAGATGCTCATGAGCATCCAGTCCATTTTAAAGGTCTGACTGGCATAAATGATCAAATACCCAAGTCCGGCTTTGGCCGAAAGGAATTCTCCGATGATCACACCTACCAGACAGAGGCCGATGTTGACTTTCATATTGCTGATCAGCATAGGAAGGGAACCTGGCAGGATCACCTTGTACATCACATCCTTTTTGGTCCCACCCAGAGAGTAGATCAGTTTGACTTTATCCTCATCCATTTCCCGAAACCCTGTGTGCAGGGTCAGGATAGAGCCGAAGATGGCCACAGAGACGGCAGCGACCATGACGGTGCGGATGTTGTTGCCCAGCCAGACGATGAGCAGAGGGGCCAGAGCTGATTTTGGCAGGCTGTTTAGCATGACCAGGTAGGGCTCCAGGATCTCCGACAGGGTAGGAAAGAGCCAGAGCAGGATAGCAGTAAGCAGTCCCAGGATGGTGACGACTGCAAAACTGACTAAGGTTTCGCCCAGAGTGATGCCCAGATGGAGCCACAACGTTCCATCTTTCATCATCTGCCAGGCGGTGGTGAGGATCCGGCTGGGACTGCTAAAGATAAACGAGTTGATCAGTTCTGTCTCAGCAGTAACTTCCCAGAGGACGAGAAACATCAGGACCAGGGCGATGCGCCAGGAGGTCACTGTCTTTTTGTGGCGATCTTGCAGGTGAAGATATTGCTGCTGTGCCGATGACATCTTATCCATCTGATTTCAACTCCTTCCAGATATGATCAAAATAATGAGGAAATTCAGGGGCATTGCGTTTTTTAAGAGGAGTATCGTATTGGTCAGGAAAAATAATGGGCACGATCTGGCGGACCGTGCCGGGACGGTGGGAAAGGATGATCACTCGGTCGGCCATACTGATAGCTTCGCTGAGATCATGAGTTACCAGGATAGCAGTCTTTTTTTCGCGTCGGATAATGCTTTCGATATCATCGGCTACCTCTAGTCTGGTCTGGTAATCCAGAGCGGAAAAGGGCTCATCCAGTAAAAGGAGCTGAGGATCCAGCGCCAGAGTACGGATCAGCGCGGCCCGCTGTTTCATGCCTCCGGACAGGGACGAAGGGCGACGATGAGTAAATGCGGATAGGCCATAAACCGTCAGCATCCGATCAATACGGGCCAGATGTTCTTCGGTAATATTGTTTTGGATCTCCAGACCAAGGAGGACATTGCGGTGGATGGTGCGCCATTCAAACAGATGGTCTTTTTGAAGCATATATCCGATTTGGCGAGAGGTGGTATGGGGCTGGCCATTCAACAGGATCTGACCGCTTTCCGGCTGAATCAGGCCGCATATGAGAGAAAGGAGAGTGGATTT
>JAFYLG010000036.1 GCA_017537225.1 Lachnospiraceae bacterium | reverse complement strand
GAGCTTCCGCAGCTGTTTAACGTACTAAAAGGCGATATGAGCCTGATCGGTCCCCGTCCTGAGAGACCTTTCTTTGTTGACAAGTTCCGCGAGGAGATCCCTCGTTACATGATCAAGCACCAGGTGCGTCCAGGTATGACCGGATGGGCTCAGGTCAATGGATTCCGTGGTGATACCTCCATCCGTAAGCGTATCGACCATGACCTGTACTACATTGAGAACTGGTCTGTAGGATTTGACATCAAGATCCTGTGCATGACAGTGACCTGTGGATTTATTAATAAGAATGCATACTGACGCGAGGCAATGAGCAGGGCGTCAAGATAAAAAGAGACAGTCGCTTGTGCTTGCACACCAGCGACTGTCTCTTTTTATCTTGACATCGTGCGAAGCACGCGCCCGAGATGGAGCGACGAGGAATCGAGGGACGCCCTGCTCATTGGAAAATATGTCTTTTCAAAACTTTTTTGAATTGTTATCACACAATGTACACAAATATATTTTATAGTAAAACCATACAATAAGAAGTGTCTCACAAGTGAGCCTTTTACTGATACAAGCAACATCCCGGAGACTAAGGGCCTTCTGGGGATTTCATACACAGTACTGAAAGGAGAAGATAGAATGAACGACGGATATAATGCTTACAATGAATCCAACAATCAAAATGCCGGTCAGAATGCTTCCCAAAACACCGGAAATTATTATTATCAGAACTATTCTCAGAGTAGCTATCAGAATGGCTCCAGCCAAAATGATTACCAGGAACCACCCAGAAAAAAAGGTGGTGTAGGTAAGGTGATCGCGATCACCCTTGGCATGGTGCTTTTGGTAGGTATTGCAGCGATTGGCGGATACAGTGCCCACACTATTTTTGAAAAGCTGACAAAACCTTCCATAGAGGATTCGTATCCCATCGAGGAGGACGCTCCAGAGAAAGACAAGGTGACGGTGATCCAGCCGGATGTACAAAATGGTGGCGCTCAGGGCAATATAGGCGGTGTGATTTTGACGGATGTATCCGGAGTGGTGGAGCAGGTCATGCCTACCGTTGTGGCGATCACCAATTCGACGTATTACACGTATAACAGTGGCTTTGGTTTCTGGGGACAGACTACCCAGATTCCTACGGAGAGCAGCGGTTCCGGTATCATTATTGGACAGAATGATACCGAGCTTTTGATCGTGACAAACAATCACGTAATTGAAAATAACGAAAGCCTGACCGTACAGTTCATTGATAAGAGCACTGCGACTGCCATCGTCAAAGGTGCCGATGCGTCTGTGGATGTGGCTATCGTGGCAGTCCCGTTGAAAGAATTGTCTGCGGAGACTCGTTCCGCCATTGCTATCGCTGTGGTGGGAGATTCCAGCAAGCTGCGTATGGGGCAGGGTGTTATCGCCATCGGTAATGCCATGGGCTATGGACAGTCTGTGACTACCGGCTGCATCAGTGCTTTAGAACGTCAGGTGACTACGGATCAGGGAAGCACCCTGAAAGTACTGCAGACGGATGCTGCCATCAACCCTGGTAACAGTGGTGGTGCGCTGCTGAATCAGAACGGTGAGGTCATCGGCATCAATACAGCCAAATTGGTAGACAGCACGGCAGAAGGTATCGGCTATGCCATCCCTATTTCCTCTGTGTTGGACCTGATCAATGACATGATGAACTGGGAGACCATGGAAAAGGTTCCTGAAGACAAAGCAGGTTTCCTGGGAGTACAGCTTCGAGCTGACATCGATAAACAGACGGCAGATCTGTACGGTATGCCCATGGGCGTGTATATCTCTGTGACCCAGGATGGACCTGCTCAAAAGGCAGGCATGAAGGATGCGGATATCATTGTGGGTGTAGGTCGTTATACCATTCTAAACAGCAATGACCTGACCAATGCCATGTCCTATTATAAGGGCGGTGAGACTGTTACCGTTACGGTACAGCGACTGATCGATGGACAGTATCAGAAGATCGAGCTGGAAGTGACGCTGGCATATAAGAAGTTGCAGAAAAAATAATAAATTTTCATTGTCCTAAAAAAGCGATACTTGGTATGTCATCCAAGTATCGCTTTCTTTTTGTTCGTAGACTACTGTTGTTAAGGTATGTATGAGATTTTTTACTCATCCTCTGCCATTTTGGATGCAGTTGTGGGGACCTCTTTTTTCTTGTTCAAGGTCACGCTAATACAGATGGAAGCAATGGAAGTGATAATGGCTAAAAGAGAAAAAATCATGGGAAGGGATCCCTCACCGAAGATCGAACCTACGGGAGTTTTTGTATTGTCATCAGAATCTATAAAGGTTGCTCGGCTGTGGTCATTAAAAGTGGATTCTTCGAAATCACAGTCGATGAACTTCAGGTGGGTCTGTCTTACGCTAAAATAGAACGTATCGTTAAGATCCAGCATAGGTTTGTTGCAGCTGAAGCGGCAGTTGGTAAAGGTGTTGTTGGAAATGTTTGCACAGTATCCATAGAATGCAAAGGAATCATTGCCGGTAAAGTCAGAATCTAAAATGGTCAGCATGGCAGCTTCAGACTGCATCAAATACACCTGATTATTGCCGGTAAACGTACACTTCTCCATGGTGAGATCACTGGCAGTAATTTTGATCACAGCGGTATGTAGTTGCGTATTTATACCGGTGTAGGCTTCCTGTGCATATCCATTGGTTAAGAAGACTGTGTCTTTTAGGGCGACATGACTGCCATTGGAGATGTCAATGATAGTATAAGCACCCGTATACTGAATGCCATTATTTTTGATCTGTCGACCGTTGTCGATCACTTTACACTTATCCATAACTACGGTACCGTCATCCACATAGACTGCGGCACCGTGGGTGGGGAATTCGACACTTTGGTTGTTCTGGAAGGTCACATCGGTGAAAAAAGCACTGGAATCTTCGATATAGACACCGCCGCCGTACACAGCAGGGAAGGTACTGTAGGAAGTGTTGTTGGAAACACAACCACCGTTCATGGTAAGGGTTGCTCCGTCATATACGGCAATGCCTGTACCGTCATCGTCCTCCACATTGTTCCCTACAATGTTTACATTGTTGAGAACGACGTTGGCATTGTCGTTGATGTGGATACCGCCGGCACCGTTACAGCTCCAACCACCGGTGATCGTACCATTGTTGATCACGATGTTGGCGTGGTTATCAATGTACATTACTTCGCCGTCATATTCCCATTCTTTTAGGCCACGGTTAATGGTATGGCCATTGAGATTCAGCAGAATTCTTGTATTTTGAGGTACGTAGAGAGTGCTATATTGGAAGCCGTCATCATCGCTATCACCGAACTCACCAATGCTATTGGCATTCCAGTCTGCATAAAAATCGACCACAACGCGCAAGAATCCCTTGTTATTCATTTCTTTTTTATTTCTGGCAAGGTCAACTGCCGCTTCCCAGCCTTCGGCAAAATTGCTGTGGTTGGATACAACGACAATGGTGCCGTCACTTTTCTCACCACCGACGCGAAGGACCGTGTCTGCGGCAAATGCTGTTGTACAAAATATGCCAGTCATTAGAAATGTTGTCAAAATGATTGCAAAAAATTTTTTCATAGTAGATCCCTTTCTGCCTGTTTGATTCAGAATGTATCTAATCTTGTTGTGTATTACATTTTATCATAGGGAGCGTGACGAATCCGTTACAATTTCAAACGTGATTTCCTTATTTATCAAAAAATATAGAAAATAGGGACCAGATCAAGAAGACTGGAGTGTTGGGAGCAACAGGCAAAATTGCTGCCTGGCAAGAGGCTGCAGGGGATTTAGAAAAAGTTTACTTGCCACAAAACGTACATACATGTATACTTAGGTATCATGGGATGAGATGATAGCGCCCATGTCATTGGATGACACAGAGAGGTTTTGTGTGTCAAGAAGGAGAGTAACACAATGAGTGAAGAATATAGAGACAAAGACAAAATTCAGGATCAGGATGACGACAATTATGAGAAGATCTGTTTTATCTGCCGCCGTCCCGAGAGTCGTGCCGGTAAGATGGTGCGGATGCCTGGCAATATGGACATCTGTCCCGACTGTATGCAGAAGGCATTCAATTCGCTGCAGGGTGGTCAGCTGGGCAATTATCAGGAGATCCTGAAGAACTATCCCGGCATGGGTATGGATATGATCAATCTCAGTGAACTGGGGATGGGCAGTCCTGAGGTGCCCAAACGCCAGAAGCTGAAGAAGAAAAAGCCTAAGGAAGAGCAACAGGCATACCAGTTTGACCGTAAGCAGATCCCTGCGCCTCATCAGATGAAGGCTCAGTTGGACGAGTTTGTGGTAGGACAGGAGATGGCCAAGCGAGCTATTTCTGTGGCTGTTTACAATCACTACAAGAGAATTTCTGCAGATCTCAGCGATGGCATCGAGATCGAAAAGTCCAATATGCTTTTACTGGGTCCTACCGGCAGCGGTAAGACCTACCTGGTAAAGACCTTGGCTCGCCTGCTGAATGTGCCTTTGGCCATTGCCGATGCCACTTCTCTGACGGAAGCCGGTTACATCGGCGATGATATCGAGAGTGTGATCTCCAAATTGCTGGCAGCAGCCGATAATGATGTAGAGCGTGCGGAACATGGTATCGTCTATATCGATGAGATCGACAAGATCGCCAAGAAGAAAAACACCACCACCCGTGATGTCAGCGGTGAGTCGGTGCAGCAGGAATTGTTAAAGATGCTGGAAGGTGCCGATGTGGAGGTGCCTGTGGGCTCCAATAGCAAGAATGCCATGGTGCCCATGACCACTATCAATACTACTAACATCCTGTTTATCTGTGGCGGAGCTTTCCCGGATTTGGAGGAGATCGTGCGCAAGCGTCTGGATGCCAAGGCAGGTATCGGCTTTAAGGCAGAACTGAAGGGGCAGCATGATGAGGATAAAAACATTCTCAGCAAGGCGACTACTGAGGATCTGCGCCAGTTTGGCATGATCCCTGAGTTTTTAGGTCGTCTGCCTGTGGTGGTGGCGTTGGAGCCGCTGACCCAGGAGTTGATGCTGCGTATTTTGAAGG
>JAFYLG010000035.1 GCA_017537225.1 Lachnospiraceae bacterium | reverse complement strand
TCCTCCTGCTGTCTTAGACAGCTATTTGTATCTCTCAAACACTCTTCACTCACATATACAGCAACACTTACATCTCTTTTTGTGTTAGTTGTTGCTAACCGTTTTAGATGTTAGCAGAGGCTAACCATTTTGTCAATACCATTTTTTGTATTTTTCGGGGAACTTTGGAATTTTTGACCTGATTCCTAAAAAAAGGCACCTTCCTTTCGGAAGATGCCTTTCTGCCACCATATTCAGGATGACCCTATCGTCATCCAATTTTATTTATTTATTTCCACTCCAGCAGCTTGGTCAAATAGAAAGGGAACTGGATAAGCAACCAGGGCCAATCGTGAGCAACATCCTCGCCCCACAGGTCTACCCAGGCAGGAACATTCAGACGGTTGAACTGATCCTTCAGGATGCGGGCATCTACCTTGGCCTCATCCTCCCATGCGCCCTGACCACAAACGATGATGATCTTGCCGTGACGGTACTGATCTACCAGATAGTGCTCATAAGGCATCTGAGGCAGATAGTCTACGGGAGAGTTGTAGTAGATATCCAGATCGTCGAAACCAGGGAAGAAGTAACCGGCATGGAACAGACCGCTCAGAGACAGGCAGCCGCCAAACAGGTCAGGTCTTCTCAAGTAGAAGTTTACACAGTGGTAACCACCCATGCTGGCACCGGTCAGAATAATACGGCCCTCATAGCTATTGCCATCGGTCTCAGCGTGGATCTGATGCAGGCGGGGTACGAATTCCTCGCATACATAGCGGAAGTAGTGCTCGTGCCACAGGATACGACCGTGATAGTCACCGCCCTTAACACTCCAGGTCTCCTCATCTACACAGCCGATGCAGAACAGCTGTACATGACCAGCCTCCAGCTTGTCAGCGATGGTATCGATCATACCGCGGCTCTCAAAGTCAAAATACTTGCCATCCTGGCAGGGGAATACCACGATGGGCAGGCCGGCGTGACCGTATACCTTAAACTCCATGTCGCGGCGTAAATTGTGGGAATATTCTTTGTAATAACGAATATGCATTGATCTAAAAATCCTCTCTGTTTCTTATGTAGTTTATTTCTCCATGACATAGTGAGCAAAGGCAATGGCCTGCTCCTCTGTCTCAAATCTGGCCATGTAGGCAAAATCGCCCATAGCACCGGCTAAAACGGCGGGCATCTCCTCATACATCAGGATGTTGTGGCCGTAGTTTGCGTAGATCTCATGATGACCGTTCTTGTAGCTGCCGCCTCTTCTCTGAGAAGCATATACGCAGCAGTAAGGTCTCTGCTCAGGATCAAAGTAACCCTGATCGTAACAAACCATGTTAGCCCAGATCTGGTATACATTGATGTCGTTGGCATAGTTCATCATGTCGGGGGAATATCCTCCCGGAGGTCTCATGTTTACTTCCAGGCCGAAGATATCGCCCTTCTTGCCCAGACCTTCCTTATCCTCATTGAGAACAAAGAACTCGCAGTGGAAGAAACGGCTGTTGCTGTCGAAGGCCTTGATGGTACGACGACCGGCGTCCTTCAGGTCCTCAGGGATCTGCTTGCGGCTGTAGTACCACAGATCCAGACCATCGTTTACGATATCCATCACAGGATCGGGGAAATAGTGGCTGGTCTCAAAGATGATGTCACGGTTGGAATCGCAGATACCGTCATAGGAAACGATGGTACCGTTGATAAACTCTTCCATGATGTACTGTACATGAGGCAGATCGTTGTAAAATGCTCTCACGTCATCGTCATTCTTCAGCTTATAGGTAGCAGCGGCGCCTACGCCATTGTCAGGCTTAACGATAACGGGGTAACCTACCTCAGCAATAAAGGCCATGCCCTCTTCATAAGTAGATACCAGGTGATATCTGGCAGTCTTAACGCCAGCCTTGGCATAGAACTCCTTCATGCGGCTCTTATACTTGATGCCGTCGATATTGTGGTTGCGCAGACCGGTAGTCACGTTAAAGTCGGTACGCAGCTGAGCGTCACGCAGCAGCCAGTACTCGTTGTTGCTCTCCATCCAGTCGATCTTGCCATACTTAAAGGCAAAGAATGCGCAGGCTCTGTATACTTCATCGTAGTTCTCCAGGCTGTTTACCTTATAATATTCTACCAAAGAGTCCTTGCACTCCTGGCTCAGGTGATCATATGGTTCATCTCCGATACCCAGGGTAGTCACACCGTTTCTCTTTAAAGCAGCGGTGAAATGATGATAGGTCTTCGGAAAATTCGGTGATAAAAAGATAAAATTCATATTCGTTCCCCTCGTTTCCTATGGGTTATATTGACCCATTTTTATCAGTTTACCATGAAAATACAAAAGATGCAAATCATATTCACTGTTTCATGGCTTTTTCTGGATATTTACTATATTTCTATACATTTTTCCAGCCTGACTGGGCACTTATTCTAATTGAAGGCCCATGTACAGAACCACCGCATCACGAAATTCACGTGGGTTGTAATTACACTTGCGCCAAATCTTGTCCAGTTGGTACTGCACTGTATTTTTATGGATATACAGCCGTTCACAGGTCTCTTTCAACGAAAAGTTCGTATCGAAATAGGTACTCAGCAACTGCCGATCCTTCTCATCCAACGGTTCCAATGTCTTTTTTAAAAACTGCACTCTGGCATCTGCGGGCACACTGCCCAACAAAATCTCCAAATCCAGATCATCAAACACCATCACACGTCGATCCGGCACACGGCTCTGCAGCGCTATTTTTGCAGACGCATAGGATTGATTTTGTCTGGTCAGGCGAACCGCATTTCCCACACCGATCTTTAATATCTCCTTGTACTGTTCTGCCAGACGCTGGATCAATGGCATGCATCTTTTCCATTCGGACGCAGCCAAAAACAATATGTATTCATTGGGGTACTGAAACGTATAAAAAGGCGATTGGGTCTGGGAAAACATCTGATAGATGTCCTTCTCCACAAATGACAGATTGGCAGGATTAAAGCGAGAATCCATCTGTATCAAAACAGTCCGATACTCTGCCTTTCGATCCGTGTGATAACTCTCCAAAAACTCCGCAAAATAGTCATGATGGATATGTTCTCCCGTTGTCAAAGCCCGGACCATATAGTTCATCTGCTGGCGACGGCTGTTGGACTGATCCTCCATCTCCTGCTCACGCAGGATCAGCGCTGTGATCTTTTGCGCCAGATAGGCATATTTGCGCACCTCTTCCGGATCTCCACTGATGCCAATGACGGCTACCAGCTCGCCCTGATATACAAAAGGGATGTTTACACCTTTGTGTGTTCCCAAATAACTGTCATTATTTGTTACTTCGATGGTCTCTCCCGTGACTGCAACCTGACGACCGATCTCATGGAAGTCCCCTACGCGAGCAGCATCTGTGCTGGCAAATATCATGCCCTTGGTATCGATAAAGTTGATATTGTGGTTACAGACATCACGTACCGTTTCTACGATCTGCTGTGCCACTCTTCTGCGTATGATCCTCGCCATTTCCCCCTCCTGACTGATCACCGTTTTCAGCGTTATACCATTTATGTATACACCTGCAACGATTTTTCTATTTGTCATTTGTACTATGTTATTTATAATATATTTTCCTGTCTTTTTCAACAAAATATGTTCCATGTAACATACCTTTTTCTGGAATTCTTTGGTAAACTTTTATTAGTGTGAAAAGAGAGCGAAAAAAAGAAGAAAAAGAGCAAAAACAACCAAGAAAGGAACCAAGAGGAAAATGAAAGTTGTAGTAGCAATCGACTCCTTGAAGGGCAGCCTGTCTTCTCTGGAAGCCGGCAATGCCATCAAGACGGGAATCCAGCGTGTGATGCCCGATGCAGAAGTATGCGTACGACCTTTGGCTGATGGCGGCGAGGGAACCGTCGAGGCACTGGTACTTGGCATGAACGGCCGCAATGAAAAGGTACTGGTTACCGGTCCCTTGGGTAAACCGGTAGAGTGCGTCTACGGCATCCTGCCTGAGAGCAAGACCGCCATCGTGGAGATGTCCGGCGCTGCCGGTATCACTTTGGTCAGTGATGCTGAGCGCAATCCCCTGAACACCACCACCTACGGTGTAGGTGAGGTCATCAAGGACGCTATCCGCAAGGGATGCCGTCACTTTATCGTAGGTATCGGCGGCAGTGCCACCAACGATGGCGGCATCGGTATGCTGCAGGCTCTGGGCTACGGTTTCCTGGATGCCAACGGCAATCAGGTATCCTTTGGTGCAAAGGGACTGCAGGATCTGGCCAAGATCACTGTGAATAACGTGTTGCCCGAGCTGAAGGAATGTACTTTCCGCATCGCCTGCGACGTGACCAATCCCCTGTGCGGCGATCAGGGCTGCAGCGCCATCTACGGTCCCCAGAAGGGTGCCACCCCTTCCATGATCCTGCAGATGGACAAATGGCTGGGCGCTTACGCTGAACTGGCTGCTCAGACCATTGAAAAGGCGGATGCCAAGTACCCCGGCACCGGTGCTGCCGGCGGTATGGGCTTTGCCTTCCTGACCTTTACCAATGCCACTCTTCAGTCCGGTATCCAAATCATCCTGGAGGAGACCCGTCTGGAAGAGTATGTAAAGGACGCAGACATCGTTATCACCGGCGAAGGCCGCCTGGACGGACAGACCGTTATGGGCAAGGCTCCCATCGGTGTAGCCGGCATCGCCAAAAAGCATGGCAAGCTGGTTCTGGCTTTCTCCGGTTGCGTGACCGAAGATGCCATCGCCTGCAACGAAGCTGGTATCGATGCCTTCTTTCCTATCCTGCGCGGCGTAGTAAGTCTGCAGGAAGCTATGGATCATGACAATGCCGAAAAGAACATGATCGCCACTGTGGAGCAGGTATTCCGCCTGATCCGCTATCAGCAGGGATGTTAATATCTCTGCCCCATCATCTCGACAACGAAACACAGGAATATAAAAGGAGAATTATCAAATGAACTATGATTTTAATACCATGGGCGCGCTGATCGGTCTGGCGCTGTCCATCGTTCTGATCATCAAGAAAGTACACCCTACTTACAGCCTGATCCTGGGCGCACTGATCGGCGGCCTGGTAGGCGGCGGCGGTCTGGTTACCACCGTTAACACCATGGTATCCGGTGCTTCCAGCATGATGTCCTCCGTACTGCGAATCATGACCTCCGGTATTCTGGCCGGCACCCTGATCAAGACCGGTGCTGCTGAAAAGATCGCAGAGACCATCGTTACCAAGCTGGGTGAAAAGCGTGCCATCATCGCTATCGCCATCGCTACCATGGTGATCTGTGCCGTGGGCGTATTCATCGATATCGCTGTTATTACCGTAGCTCCCATCGCCATCGCTATCGGCAAGAAGGTTGGTCTGTCCAGACCTGGCATCCTGCTGGCTATGATCGGCGGCGGTAAGGCCGGTAACATCATCTCCCCCAACCCTAACACCATCGCTGCTTCCGAGGCTTTCGGTGTGGATCTGACCTCCATGATGATGGAGAACGCTGTTCCCGCTGTATTCGCTTTGATCGCTGCTATCGTACTGTCCTCCATGCTGGCTAAGAAGGGTGACAAGATCGTGGAGACCACTGCTGAAGCCGGCTCCAAGAATCTGCCCAGCTTTATGGCTTCCTTCATCGGACCTCTGGTAGTTATCGTTATGCTGGCCCTGCGTCCCATCGCCGGCATCAGCATCGACCCTCTGGTAGCTCTGCCTGTAGGCGGTATCGTATGTGCCATCGCTACCGGCAATGCCAAGAACACCGTTTCCTACATGGAATTCGGTCTGTCCAAGGTAATCGGCGTATCCGTTCTGCTGATCGGTACCGGTACCATCGCCGGCATCATCAAGGCTTCTGCTCTGCAGTATGATGTAATCAACATCATGTCCGCCATGAACCTGCCCGCTTTCGTACTGGCTCCCGTATCCGGTATCCTGATGTGCGGTGCTGCCGCTTCCACTACTGCTGGTACTACCATCGCTTCTCAGACCTTCGCAGGCACTCTGACCGCTGCTGGTGTTCCCACTGTTTCTGCCGGTGCTATGATCCATGCCGGCGCTACCGTGATCGACTCCCTGCCTCACGGCTCCTTCTTCCACGCTACCGGCGACTCCGTAGGCATGAGCATCTCCGAGCGTATGAAGCTGATCCCTTACGAGGCTATGATCGGTCTGGTAAGCACTATCGTTGCTGTAGTTTGGTACCTGATCTAATCTGTCATCTCCTACCCCACTTTAAGACAAACTGTTAGGTATCTTACTATACAAGAGGCCTCCGCGTAATGCGGAGGCCTCTTCTTATTTCATGATATTACTTTTAAAACCAACCACTTACGGCACCACCACATAATTCAATGGATCATAATAGGTGCCATTGATCCTCACACCGAAGTGCAGATGGTTACCGGTAGAATATCCTGTAGTACCTACCAGTGCGATCTTCTCGCCCTGTTTTACTTTATCTCCCACTTCTACCAACAATTTGGAGGCGTGCATATACACGGTGTACACACCGTTGCCGTGATTGATCATCACATAGTTGCCGGCAGAATAATGATAGGTGGAGATCACCACCGTACCACCTGCTGCCGCAATGATCGGTGTTCCCTTAGGGGCACCTACGTCTACACCTTTGTGATAATTGGAAGCACCGGCTACCGGCGCCTTACGAGGACCAAACCTGGAGGTGATGCGGGTACTATCCGGAATCGGCCAGATAAACTTCACACCGATATTGCCGCTGTTGGCATCCACTTTGTTCTGCTGTTCTTCCTTCTTGATGGCGTCTTCGATCTGCTTGATCAAATCTTCCTGCTTTTTCAGGGAATTGGTATACTCATTGACTTCCTGCTGAGCATCATTGATTCGATCGGTAAATGCTTTGATTTCTTCATTCTTAGCTTCTACCAGCTGCTCCAGATCCTGCAGACTGGCTTCGTTGACCTCTTTTAACGCTTCCATTTCGTCATACTCGGCCAACAGTCGAGTCTCTGTGTCCACCACATCCTGACAGGTCTGCTGAAACGCTGCCAGCTGTTGGCGATCATAAGCGATCATCTCTGAGATATACTCACTGCGTTTTAAAAAGTCCACCAGACTCTCTGCCTGAAACAGCATCTCCAGATACTGGGTCTCATTGTTCTCATACATGAACTGGATACGCAATTTCATGGCCGCCTGCTGCTCTTCCTGCACCGCACGATACACGGACAATTCTTCCTGGACCACCAGGATCTCCGCCTGCTTGGCTTCCATAGAAGTCTCCAACGTCTGGATCATCTCTTCTACTTCCAGCACATTTCGATCCAGTTCCTGCACATACTTTTCCAGATCTGCCTTATCTTTATTTAGGCTGTCCAGGCGCTGCTGGGCCGTCTTACGTTCTGCCTTGATGGCAGCGGCGTCTTTTTTTGCGTCATCCAACTTGTCCTTGTTGGACTCCTCTTGCAGGGGATAACGTGTGCCGGCAGCCATGGCAGATATGCCCTTAGGCATGATCCATATCAATGCAGCCGCGGCCAAAGCCACGGCTGCCCATTTCATCTTACTCATAGGCTATACCTTCAGATACTTGCGCACAGCGGCACGGCTGCCAAAGAAACCGATACCGATACCCAGTATCACAGCCACAGGGATCAGGATCTGCATGATCGCTTTCAATTCCATGAAGGACATAAGACCTGCCAGGATCGCCAGCTTACCCTCCAGATAAGCGATGGCACGATCGTACAGCAACACCATCAGGCCCATGGGGATGGCAGCACCTACCAGACCAATAAACAGTCCCTCTACCATAAAAGGAGCCCGAATAAAGCTCTTGGTAGCGCCTACCAGACGCATAATACGGATCTCATCCTTGCGGGCATTAATAGCCATAGAAATCGTATTGTTGATCAGGAATACGGATACACACAACAGGATCACGATCAGGCCGATAGACACATAGCCGATGGCATTATTCATGTCAAC
>JAFYLG010000034.1 GCA_017537225.1 Lachnospiraceae bacterium | reverse complement strand
GGCCGAGAAGGATGAGACCACCCACAGGAAATGGCTGGTTCCCGGCATCGCTGCCGCTGTAGTCGCAGTAGCCGGTATCGCACTGACTTCTCTGGGCGGAGGCGGTGGCAACCTGCCCTATGCAGGCCAGACTCTCCACGTTTACATGCCTGGTGAGTACACCGGTGAAAATCTGATCAGTGACTTTGAGGCCGCCACCGGTGCCAAAGTAGTCATGGAAAACTTTGAGTCCAACGAGCAGATGTACATCAAGGTTGCCAACGGCGAGTCTTATGATGTGCTGATTCCCAGTGACTACATGATCCAGCGTCTGATCCAGGAGGATCTGCTGCAGAAGCTGGATGACACCCGCATCACCTGCATGGATGACGTCAACGAAGCTGTCAAGGGACTGCCTTTTGACCCGAATAACGAGTACTCTGTCTCCTACTTCTGGGGCACCGTAGGTATCGTCTACGATACCACCAAGGTAGACCTGGCCGATCTGGAGGCTGAGGGCTTTAACATCTTCCTGGATGAGAAGTACAAGAGTGACATCTACCTGTACGACTCTGAGCGCGACTCCTTCATGATGGCCCTGAAAGCTCTTGGCTACTCCATGAACACCGAAAGCGAAGCCGAGCTGCAGGAAGCCTACGCATGGCTGGAGAAATGCGTACAGACCATGGAGCCTGAGATCGTTACCGACGAGATCATCGACAACATGGCACAGGGCCGCAAGGCACTGGGTATCGTTTACTCTGGTGATGCCACCTACATCATGAGCGAAAACGAAGATATGGGCTTCTTCCTGCCCACCTCCGGTACCAATCAGTGGTCTGATGCTATGGTAATTCCTGCCAATGCCAATAACCCTGAGCTGGCCCACGAGTTTATCAACTTTGTGACCGCTTATGAAAACGCTTACGACAACTCCGCTTATGTAGGTTACACCTCTCCTAACCGTCAGGTTATGGAAGATCTGTCCGGAGAAGGTGGCGATTATGAAGGCTATGATTCCTACATTCCTCGTACCGACAATGAGCTGGATGAGGTATTCACCTTCAACGAGGAGACTCGCAAGATGATCAGCAATCTGTGGAGCAAGGTAAAAATCGCAGCCAGCAATGCCGGTTGATTTTGTTACAACTGCCCCCTTAACAAAGTTTCCCAAATATGATATGATGATAGCGTTGGCGCGCCGAAAACGGTGGCCGACGCTATCTTTTTTGTGGCGATTCTTTGAAAATCATCACCTACATTCACTCTTTCAGGAGGACTCCCCCATGAGTAAATTTGTGGCCTACGTAGGTTCTTACACATACATCGGAAAAAGCAAAGGTATCACCATCCTGGATATGGATACCGAAAAACATACTCTGATCAAGCGAGAGGAGATCGAGGCAGCCAACGCCTCTTATGTGATGACTTCCGCCGATCACAAGGTGTTGTACTCCATCACCGACGAAGGTGTCATCTCCTTTCAGATCCAGCCTGACGGCAGCTTAAAGAAGATGAACACGGCCAAGATTCGCGGCATGCGCGGTCGCTTTATGGACATCTCACCCAACGGCAAATTTATCGCTGTGGGCGGTTACCACGACGGCAAAACCACTCTGCTCAAGCTGAAAGAAGACGGCAGTGTAGGCCGTATCACCGATGGCATCTACAATCAGGGTATGGGCAGCATCGCCGAGCGCGACTCCCAGCCTCATGTCAGCTGCGTTCGCTTTACCAAAGACGGCAAGTATCTGTGTTCCATCGATTTAGGTCTGGATTACATCAAGGTATTCCGTGTAGACTATAAGACCGGCAAACTTTCCGTAGCTCACATCCTGCACTGCAATATGCAATCGGCCCCTCACCAGATGGTATTCAGCAAGGACGGCCGCTTCCTGTATGTGATCTGCCAGATGTCCAACTCTGTCAGCGTATATTCATACAGTGATGAAGGCAACCAGCCCCAGTTTACTCTGCTGCAGTCTCTGCCCACCGTAGGCAAGCGCAGCTTAAGCAGTTCCATTACCAAGGCACTGCATCTGGATATCACTTCCGATGATCGCCACCTGTTTTACTCCAGTGCCGGCGACAACTGCATCGGTATGTACGACCGTGATCCGGAGACCGGTTTGTTGACTCACCGCTTCTCCCTGCCCATCAGCGGTCGCTTCCCCAAGGATTTCTTCCTGATGCCCGGCGAAGATCACATCTGCTCAGTCAATTACGAAGAAGGCACTCTGACCTTCTTTGCAGTGAACTACGAAAAGGGGCTGATCGTCATGAATGCGGCACCGGTAAAGATCGATCAGCCCAACTGCGGTGTGATCGTTCCTATCGAATAGTGGATAAAAGCAGCATACCGAATGACATACAAGCAGGGCACAAGTCCCAATTCGCTCCGCGAATCGGGACTCGCGTGCTTCGCACGATAAAAAAAGAGAACCACAGCGGAGAATATGCAAGCATATTCCTCTGTGGTTCTTTGTTTTTTCCCTGCTCATTGCTAGCGCGGATATGTACAGCGCGGTGACCCACCGCGCCATCTATCATAAGCAGCCGTTTTGTGGTGTTTTATAAAATTACATCAACTCCCCATGGCGTTTTATAAACGGTCACAGGAGTTTCCAGCAAATCATTTACGGTATTTTCTAAATGACGACTGCGGGTGGTAGTGAGAGCCTTTACGTTTTTACTCTCTTTATTGATACTATATGCCCGCAGTCAATTTTCGGTGTATCTAAACGTTATGTGTATTCGTTGCATCAACTAAGAGAATGGCCTGGTCTCTTTGATGATCAGCAGCTTTTGTCCCGGCATCAGGTCATCACTGAGAAGTCCGTTTACCTCTTTGATATTATCCACCGAAGCATAAAATTTCTTGGCGATTTTCCACAGGGTATCCCCCTTTTGTACCACATACCCTACGATACCAGGCAGTCGGTCAAATTTTTTCGGATCCATAGGAATCACCTGGACACTGTCAATGGTATCCAACGTCACAGATTCCATAACGATACTGTCCAGCGTGATGACAGCTTTGATCTCCAGTTCTCCGTTACCCAGGAGCATGGCGCCCAGCTGTTCCAATCCAGGGATCACTCGGTAAATACATTCTTTCTGAGAATGCTCCGACAATGGCGCCGCTACCAGGTATTGAAACGGCAGCATCCCTCGAACACAGCGC
>JAFYLG010000033.1 GCA_017537225.1 Lachnospiraceae bacterium | reverse complement strand
CAGAAAGGCGGTTATCCTCATTACATGATCAAAGAGATCAATGAACAGCCGGATGCTCTGGAAAACACGATCCGCCCTCGTATTCAAAATGGACTTCCTACTTTTGCTTCGGAGGACATTCCCGAAGAAGTCCTCAGGGATTGTGAAAATATTGCCGTAATTGCCTGTGGTACCGCCATGTATGCAGGTATGGTAGGAAAAGCGGTGATCGAGCAGACGTTAAAGATCCCTGTGACGGTCCATATTGCGTCGGAGTTTCGCTATGATACCCCTTTGATCAATAAAAAGACTCTCACACTGGTGATCTCTCAGTCCGGTGAGACCATTGATACCTTGGCGGCTCTTCGTCTGGCTAAGGAATGTGGCTCGAAAACCATTGCCATCGTTAATGTAAAAGGCTCTTCCATCGCCAGAGAAAGCGATTATGTATTGTACACTCATGCAGGCCCTGAAATCGCAGTGGCCAGTACCAAAGCCTATACAGTCCAGTTGGCAGTCATGTATCTGCTGACCTGTCGTATGGCGATTTTGCGAGGAATCTTTGCAGAGGAACAGGCTAGAGCCTTTATCGAGGAATTGCTGTATGCCTCCTCTTCCATCTCCTCTGTGATCCAGGAGGATAGTAATATTAAAAAGGCTGTGAAGGCCCTTAAACGGGCCGAGAATGCCTTTTATATCGGTCGAGGTTTAGATTATGCCTTCTCCCTGGAAGGGGCCCTTAAATTAAAGGAAATCAGCTATATTCATGCGGAAGCCTACGCGGCAGGTGAATTAAAGCACGGTACCATCGCATTGGTGGAGGATCATACGCCGGTCATTGCCTTGGCCACCCAGGATAAGTTTTTTGCCAAGACCATCTCCAATATCCGTGAGGTACGGGCACGCGGGGCGTCGGTGATCCTGATCACAAAGGCAGGGGTCCAGGTGGACCCGGATGTCTATGATATTCGCATCGATCTTCCTGTTCGTGAGGATCTGTTTGCTGTGTTTCCTGCTGCTGCGGCCCTGCAGTTGTTGGCCTACTATACTTCTGACGCCAAAGGATTAAATGTGGATAAGCCCAGAAATCTGGCTAAATCTGTAACGGTAGAATAAAAAGATATGCTTGTCAAAATCATTATTCTTTGGTAAAGTATTCTTGGACATGATTTTGGTCTTTCCGTACGGGATAGATCGATTTCAATTAACTTGAAAAGTATGAAAGGAGCAATACATTATGGCATTCGAAGACATGATCGAAGTGGAAACTGTGATGCTGCCCGGTGAGGATGGCAAGGAGCATGAGTACGCTATTCTGGATGATTTCCAGCTGGATGGCAAGAATTACATGGTAATCGCTGTGATCGAAGGCGATGAGATCGCTGAAGAGATGGAGCTGCTGCGCTATCGTGAAGAAGGCGATGACATGATCTTTGATATCATCGAGGACGAGGAAGAGTTCCAGAGAGCTGCTGAGTTCTATGATTCTCTGCCCATCGAGGACTAATTGCATCCGTACTTATCAAAAAAGTAAGCAGGTATCTGCCCGAAATATTCGGAGCGGGATACCTGCTTTTTCTTTATAGATCTTCTGTTTAGACTGTCACTTGTTCGAACAGCATGCCACTATAGGCAGGTATTGTTTCAGGAAGTGACTTTAGTATCTTCTTTTTTGTCTTTCCGCCATAGATTTCCCAGTCTGTGTGAAGCAGGATTTTTACATTGCCATCATATCGAATATAGCATCGAGCCTCCTGATCTGAGAAATTAAACAGGGCAACCATATAGTGGCCATCGCAGTTTCGAGCCATGCCAAAGACACAGGCATTGTCACATCCGCAATCCAGCCAGGCGAAACCGGCCCGATCGTAGTCTTTCTTTGATAGAGCGGATTTCTTTAAATAAAGGCGATTGAGTTCCATAAAATATTTATGGAAACTATTATGCATTGGCATCTTGAGAATGTTCCAGTCAGGTTCTCTTCTCACATCCCATTCTCGAATCATAGCCAGTTCATTGCCCATAAAATTCAGCTTTTTACCTGGATGGCTATACATGTAGAGATATAACAATCGTAGCTGAGCAAACTTCTCCTCGTAAGATCCGTAAAGTTTGTCGATGATCGTCTTCCTTCCCAGAGCTACCTCATCATGAGAAAATGACAAAATAAAGTTTTCATCGTAGAAATAGTACATGGAGAACGTAAATTTATCCCTCATACCGTAGCGATCATAGGGAGAACGGCCCATGTACTGCATGGTGTCATACATCCAACCCATGCCCCACTTGTAGTCAAAGCCCAGTCCTCCCCACTGAGTAGGACGCGTTACGCCGGGATGAGATGTACTATCTTCAGCAATCAGGATGGCTGAGGGATGCAATTCATGGAGCCCCTGATTCATATCCCTCAAAAAGGTTTCTCCTTGTGGAATCAGACCTCGCTGCATATCGCCACCAGGATACAGGATACGGCTGATCGCATCCATACGAATGCCATCAAAGTGGTATTCTTTCAGCCAATAGTTGGCAGCCGATTGTAAAAAGGAACGAACCGGACCTTTGGTATAATCAAAATTCATACTATGCCATTCGGTCACTTGGTGGGAAGGATCCACAGGCTCGTATAAGGGCGTACCACCAAACTTCTTTAGAGCGTAGGTGTCTTTGGCAAAATGAGCTACTACAAAATCAAAAATCACACCAATACCGGCCCGATGAAGACGGTCCACCAGCAGTTTTAACTGGTCTACGGTACCATATCGAGAGGTGGGGCTGAAATAACCTGTGGTCAGATATCCCCAGCTGCCATCAGAAGGATGCTCTGTCAACGGCATGATCTCCACATAGTTATAATGGTGTTCTTTTAGATAATCGATCAGTTCAAAGGCGATCTCATCATAACGGTAAAAACCACGCCATTTCTTTTTCCAGGAGCCCAGGTGGAGCTCATAGATATTTAGAGGCTCATCAAAACGCTTGGTGCGCTTCTTCATCCAGGAACTATCAGAGAATTTGAATGACTTTAATTCACGGATGATGGAACAGTTGCCTGGACGCATCTCCATACCAAATCCATAGGGATCGCAGTGTTCGTATCGCTTCTTTCCACGATACATATTGTATTTATATCGGTTGCCTGGTTTAGATCCGGCAACTAACCCTGAGAAAACACCCTGGGCATTCAGTTTTTTCAGTGGGATCTCCAACCAAAAAGAAAAATCTCCCATGACAGTGACACGGTCTGCCCCCGGTGCGTAGACGCGAAAACGGACGCCCCCTTTTTCTATGTGGGCGCCGAAATATTCGTAGGCATCAAAGGAATGGCCATGTAAGAAGGCTTGTAAGTCCATGGGAAGGTCTCCTGCAGGTAAACTAAAGTAATATGAAATTAAAATAAATGCATATGCTATACACGTATAAATGGATTAAACACGATCGCCGTATCCCTTACACACATCTACCCAACCGGTCATCCCGGAATATTGTTCTAATTCTGGGATAGTCAGTTCAATGGCGCTATTGCTGCTTCCACAGGCAGGAAATACGGTGGTAAAACGCTTTAAAGACTCATCCAGATAGATGGTCACGCCTTCATTTACGGCAAAGGGACACACACCACCTACGGCATGACCGATCAAAGTCACCGCCTCTTCTGCTGTTAACATTTTGGCCTTGGCATGAAATGTGGATTTGTAACGGGCGTTGTCGATCTTAGCATCGCCGGCAGTGACAATGAGAATGGGCGCATCCTGTACCTTAAAAGACAATGTCTTGGCGATGCGGCAAGGCTCTACGCCTACGGCCAAAGCAGCAAGCTCTACCGTGGCGCTGGATACGGCAAATTCAGTAACCTTATCTTCCATCCCTAAAGAACGAAAATAAGCACGGACTCTTTCGATGGACATAATAGTGTTCTCCTATGGTTTATTTAAGCTTCTTGCGTGTTTCCTGCTGTCTCTCCAGCTGCAGTAAATATCTCTTATGGTATTTTAGACGCACATAGTGGATGACTTTGTTGTAATAAACAGGATTACCTGCACCACCCAGAATACCAATAATAGGCAGACCCTGGATAAACTTCAGTAATATCATATCGATGGCGAAGGCATCGGCAGTATGACGGCGCTGCTCCACCATATCTTCCAAATCAGGGACTTCCTGACGACCCTGGTAAATCAGACGATCAACTTCCGCATTTAGTTCTGCCCATCGGTCCCCCTTGGCTAAGGAGGCTTCCATCATTTTCAGGATCAGGTAACGCTCTCCCACGGAATTGTAGTCGATACCATAACGCAGAGCTGTCTCATAAATGCCTTTTAATAACACACCTACAAACATGACAATGTCCGGCAGGCCAATACCCAGGGCACCTAAACCAATGCCTTCTACCGTAGTCAAGGCCATATTGCTAAGGCCGGATACCTGGGCCTGCTTCTTTACTTTGCGCAGCTCACGGCGATTGCCTTTTAGCTGGACTGCATAGTGCTGTACCTTTTGATCCTGCTGAATGGTTTCTTTCTGATAGCTTTTTTCAATGATTCCTGTGCCTTTTTCAAATACAAGGGCAAAGGCCTTGCCAAAAGCTACTTTCAGGCTGTGATAGACTTTGTCTGGAACTTTTTTCTCTAATTCACTTCTCCAGGAAGAAGTCGTACGCTCCTTGGTTGCTGAACGCATCAGTTTCTCTTCCTGTTTTTGCAAAGTGTGTAATTCCTTTTGGATCGCCGCTTTGGCGCGAATTGACCGTAACATAGAATCTCCTTATAACACCATGACTAAAGTACCGGCTGTGATCAAAGCAGCACCGATCAGAGACTTGGTAGTAAAATCTTCATGTAAGAATATAAATGCCAGGATCAGTGTGATCACCACACTAAGCTTGTCGATGGGAACTACTTTAGACACCTCACCGATCTGTATGGCCTTGTAATAACACAGCCAGCTGGCGCCGGTGGCCAGACCAGACAGGATCAGAAATATCCAGCTTTTGCGGCTGATATCCTGCAGTCCCACCTGTGCATTGGTAAGAAATACCATACCCCAAGCCATGAATAGTACAACTAGAGTACGAATGGCGGTAGCCAGGTTGGAATTGACACCATCAATACCAACCTTCGCTAAGATAGAGGTCAGAGCGGCGAAAACTGCCGAAGCAAGCGCAAGAATAAACCACATACAGGGGAACCTCCTTCTCAATTATACGATGTATTTATAATTTCAATTTAAAAGTATCTTATCATAATTTAACAAAAAATACTATACATCTTATAGAACTCGATACAAAAATAAGATAATTCCATAGAAAAACACAGCGACATATCATGGAGATATACGCTGCGTTTTACATCCAATATGAACTTTTACATACGGTCAAAGATGTGATCCAAATAAGGGAATGGAACTAATACACCTTCGTGGTGCATCTTCATGATTTCCTCACGGGTGGCATATTTGGCATCGGTAGTTTCTCCTTCCAACAATGTTACTTCATCCAAGGTAGCATTGGTATCAAACAGCCATACATCGGTAAAGTTGTTGCGGATCTTATAGCTATAGAGGAAATGACCTTGCTCTGCCAAAACGGTAAGTCCAGTCTCTTCTTTGACCTCGCGAATGGCAGCGGTTAGACTGTCATCTCCTGCCAATGCCGAGCCACCGGTGCATTCCCACATATTGGGATAGCCCTTGGAAGGAGCTCGCTTGGTCAATAAAAACTTACCTTCCTGGTTGCGTACCCAAATATGAACCACCAGGTGGCGCTCTCCTGCTTTTAAGGGATCACCACGACGATGAGTACGACCGGTCAAATTGCGTTCCTCATCGTAGATATCCCACAGCTCTCCGGCACCACTTTGAAAATTGATCCATAGTTGTACTTCCAGATGAAGGCGAGGCTGGATCTCAGGGTAGGTCAGATTTTCAGGTAAAATATCGAACAAAGCCGTTTCTGCGATCTCAAATTGTGGATCCAAAACCCCCAATTCTGTAATCGTAGCAAAGAATAGAGTTCCGTAGGTGATAACGCCAGCCTTCTCCACACCGTAATCGGTCACTCGTTGGATCGTAGCATCAATCGCTCCGGTCTCTTCGAATAATTCTCGATGGGCGGCAGTTTCGATGGACTCTCCTTCTTCGCGATGACCACCGGGGATCTCCCAGGTGGTTCGTTCCTTATGACGACATAGGATCCATTTGTCCTGGTAACGGGCTGCGATAACGGCATATTTCAGCAAGGAATCGTGGGTTTCTCCAGTAGGATGAAATGTAATGGGAAACATAGTTCCTCCTAAATATGTAATATAAGTTTTTTCGCGTGCTACAGTACCCTTAAGTGTAGCAAAAAAGCTCATAAGTCTGTGTAGCTATTTTTATAAAAACATTGCGGAAAATGGCAATCTAAATGGATCGTGTGATTATGATAAATAATCATACGATCGTGAAATATACTCTCCTGCTCCTACAGACACCACGTTACCATCTATATTGAACCATAATTCCTCTTCCGAAGAATTCCAGATCCCTTCCTCTGTGATCTGGGCACTTCTCATGGCACGCAAGTACTGGACCAGCTCCAGATTGGTCATGGAGAGAACATCGGGGCTTTCTGCTACCCTTTTAAGGATCTCTTCCATTTGCTCCCACATATTCTCTGCGTCCAAATCATAAGAATGCCCCACGATCTGACAGAGAGCCAGCTCCTGATCTGTATGCCAAAAGCCCTGGACAAAGTCAGTAAAGCCAGGTGAGATATGAAAAGCTCCAGCTGCCCAATAGTAGTCATCGGTAGGAGGCTCATAAGTATAGCGTTCTTCAGACATTCTGGCATAGGTAAAGCCACAGCGTCTGGCACACTCTGCGATCAAAGGGCTGTAGTAGGTGAACGGAACGGCAAATCCATGGATCCTTTGGCCAAAGATCCACTCCAGATTTGCTTTGTCTTGTCCTAGCTGATACATGATCTCACCTTCGGATAAATCATGCATATAAGGATGAGTCAGAGTGTGGCTGGCTACCTCATGACCACGGTATAGATCTACTACCACATGCTGGGGCAGACGCTTCACCTCCATGCCGCATTCATGGGTCCAGGAAAACTCCTGCCACATCAGCTCGGAATTTAGATTAAAGGTACCTTTTAGACCATACCGATTGAGAAGCTCCACAAAACGAACGTCCTGAAGAACGCCGTCATCGTAGGTGATATTAAAGGCTTTTGGTTTACCATGAGGGTAGAGTTTTTTTATCACGAGAATCCCCTCCATATCCGTTTTGTTTACAATAATAGATGGTGAGAATGTTTGCAATTAAGCAATAATATTAAACAAGAAAAATAGCTATTTAGCCAAACACTTCAAATGCAGCAATAACTTGCAGCATATCATAATCAAAGCTGTCCCGACCGTAGAAATCTAAAAAATAGTCGGTATAAACATCTGTACCCAGGTTGTATGCTAAGGACCAAATTGCCCAATACAGGTCACAATGTCTGTCACCAATCCCTGCCAGTCCAAGATCGATTAGAGTAACGTTACCATCGTCAGAACATACAATGTTAGGCAGGCAATAATCACCATGGATCAGCGTATCGGCATGGAGGTGATGTTTGTTTTTCTGCATGATTTGCCAGGCTTCTTCCTTAGATGCCACAGGAAATCGTTTCATCGCCACCGATGGATCATAATAGCCGCCGGTAGAAGGACCTTCGGCGGATGCTATAAATCGTTCGTGACGCAGAGAAATGGGCATCCCAGCGATGGGGGTATTGTGGAGATTGCGCAATTTGTCAGCCATGATTTCACACAGTTGCTTAGGATCCTCTAGCCAGTGTGTCAGATCCTCTCCTTTTGCGGCCTTTGATAATAGATAATCCCGGTCTGTACTGAGATATTTTATAACCTCTACCCCCTGTCCTTGTTGATGAAACTGTTTTGTCATCATGGCTTCTCTGGCCAATTCACCAAAAGTATCGATCTTTAGGTAATGATCCGGTGGTAAATATAGTGTCTGGGCATTGGAATGACAGCTACTGTCGTAGAGATCAACATCAGCCAGGTATGGATGGAGTTCTTTGGGAAAGTCATTCAAAGAAAGTTGTATGGATTGTTTTTTCATAACCATATTGCCTTTACGATCAACCAGATAATCAATGCCCACAGAAAGATTACAGGCAGGGAATAATACCATTTGACGGGAAGTCCATCTTTCCATAGCTCTGCAGCTTTATTGCGATGCTTATCCATTATCTCCTTAGGGATAAAACGAATGGTCAAAGCAATCAGCAGAGGCAGTAGGATAAGGTCATCCAGATAGCCAATCACAGGAATAAAATCCGGAATCAGATCAATAGGCGATAAAGCATAGATAATGGTAGCCGCTGCAAAGACCTTAGCCAATGGTGCGGTTTCCCGATCCATTAGAGCCATGTATACAGCGGGAATGTCTGTTTTTAATTGGTTTGCGCGTTCTTTGATGTTCATGGTATCAGTTAGTTCCTACAATTCAGTAAAATCTCGGATCACCTTTACTACCCCAGATTTGTCAATGTATCTTTGACCTTTGCCAAAACTGTCAATGACCACGATGTGACGACAACCGGCTTCATAACCATTGCGGATCCCGCTGGGAGAATCCTCATAAATGAGACAATCTTCGATAGGCACACCGATCACTTGGGCAGCGTGCTGAAACATCTTGATTTTATTGGCATAGGTGCCGTCATCGTAGACAATTTTATTGGGATCGAACCACTTTGCCAGGTTGAAGGATTCTACAAAGAAATCAATGTTGGGCTTGATAGAGGCACTGGCAATGGTGAAAGGTATCCCCTGTTGCTGCAAGGCTTCAAATGTTTCCTCAGCGCCCGCTAACAAATGTAGGGCAGCCTTGTCGGCACGACAAAAATCACGATAATACTCTTCTTTTAGCAGCGAATAGTAGGTCAGCTCCTTCGCACTGCATGGACGGCCCATCATATATTCAATGATGCGGTTGTTAGGGACACCATTGATGTGGCTCACTAATTCGTCTGGGGTCACATCGTAGCCGCGGATCACCTGAGAGATCTTGCCCCAAGCCAGAGTATGCTTGTCATGGTCGATAAATAATGTGCCGTTGAAATCAAAAATTACGCCTTTGCAGTCATAAAACATATGGCATTTCTCCTTTGAATCACTAGAAATAGGATAGGTCAGATCACATGGCATAGAAATCTAGCCAGACATGAGTCCTTAAGCATAATAGGTGGCCTGAAACTCTGCGTTGATCTGAGCAATCTCCTTCTTGCCATCGATATAGTCACGGTACATCTCCCACAGATCGATCTCGCAGTCATCCAGACCATCGTCCATGGGGAGCCATTCTTTGATGAGAGCGATTCGCTCAGCTTTGGTGGTGTCTTTGATCAATGTGCTTTTCATAACAGGTCTCCTTGTTTGTCATTGTATTTAAAATCATGGATATCATACTTTTTTTCTGCATCTTCTTGGGTGGCAAAAATTTCAATGGTCTTGTCAGCAGGGATCAAGGAATGTTTCCAAAGTGTCTTTTTACCTAAAAGATTCGTTCCAGACTTAGCAGCCAAATAGCATCGTTTTTCTTTGGAAATATAGTAAATCGGATCTTCTGAATCAAATGAAAATCCATTTCCCTGAGAAACCAGATAACCTCCTTCGCCATCGGAAGCAAATACTTCTACATGAGGTACAGTATAAAAATCAAAAACTGTCTGAGGATCCAAATGTAAGAAAATGTGGTGATCACGAGCTAGTGTATCGATTGTTTCCTGTTCCGAGTTGAGATAACGCGGAGAAAAATACATGGAATGTAATGTCACACCAGTAAACACAGGCGTTTTATTACTTGCGAAAAACACATAGTGGGGACCATTGGAAGACATATGATAATATGTCTGTTCCAGCTGTTTTTGCACATTTTTTGGAAACCTACGCAACACAGTTTCATAGGCTTGATCGACCATGTTACACAACTCTTCTTCGGGAAAGTCCGCCAAATGGATCGTATTCCAGTAAGGCTGCTGGACTGGAGGACAATGGTAACCGCGAGCTACCTGCCCAGGATAGGCCGTGCGATAAACTCTCCTGCTTCACGAGTACATTTCAATGTGATTTTATAGTCATGTTCCAAGGGATATAGTTGAGCAAATATTTTGCCATTTAGCTTATAACAAATGGGGATATCGCCAAAGGGACGATCTTCTCTAACGTGTGGCTTACCTAGACAATAGGTCATAATATCTTTCGGTTGCATAAGGGTCTCCTTTTGTGGATTATCATCAGTTTACCACAGAAAACAGGTCATGGGAAGAATGAAAATAGAATCCAACTTTGTCGAATTCTTCTTATGCAAGACAAACAGACTTAAGTGCTTCCAAATGGCGGACAGGTCTGTAAATCGTTCAGTGATGGTCATAGATATTTTAGTTCACGGATATCACTGTCTCTCCAATTCTTACCGCAGCCACTTCCTCTAAATCTACAGGAATTACCCATTTATAACTGCAAAATAGCAAGCCATTTTCTTTTAACGGCACTCCGCTGCCGCCGGATACTCCTATGGTTTCACCATTGGTCAAAATTATATCGACGTGATGATCAAAGGCAAAACGCCCGTTTTCATAGTCATAGATAAATTGCAGTCCGGTATTGGTCAAAAGAATATCAGTAAACAAGATGGGAACCTCGGTATACTGCTCCTTTTTATCTAGATCGATAAGGTTGATGTATGCATCCGATAATGAGATTTGCTGAGGTATTTCGTTTCGTTTCAATGTAAAAGAGAACTCCCACGTACCCTTAATTAACACATCACGATAGTCGTTCAGAGGATCTTTGCAAAAATCATCCAGTGTTATAGTGATATCCAATGGTCTTGTATCTTCAACAACGCCTTTTTTTGTCACATAATCATAGTCAATCAGTAAAATGGCGGAACCGTCCCCGTCGATTCCATGAAAACGGAGACCATAGGACCCGATTCCTCCAAGTTCCTCGATAGGATCTGGGGAGACCCTCATATCCATTTGTCGGAAACCGTAGAATTGTCGATTTGATAGTTTTAATCCTTCTACGCGTATCAAGAGATAAAAGCAGTCCATGCCAACCGTGGCGCTGTCCACAGTGACTATGACGCCATCGATGGTTTGACTAAGACCGATTTCCTGGCTTAAATGGTCGATAAGAGCAGTTTGCTTCGCACTCATCTCCTGTCCTGTGATTACTTCCCAATAGTGAGCAAACCAATTTTGGATGTTATCACCTTTTAGAATAGCCACCAAACCTGCTCCCATCAGCAGCGCAGCCAAAGTAGCGGCAATTAAAATGGCAGACAAACGGAGGTGACGTTTCCTTGGTATGTACGATGGCTGCTTTATGATAGCTATTTCGCTTCGCAGCAGTATTTCGTCATCGATCGCATTCATACTTTCAAACAGAATTTTTTCATTCATGGAAATAGCCCTCCTGTTCAAGGTGATGTTTTAGCTTTTTGCGTGTGCGGCTCAAACTTACTATGACATGATTATCCGTCATCTCGTAGTGCTTACCGATCACAGACACAGATTCTGCATAGAAATACCGACGGACAAAAAGATTAGCTTCTCTCTCAGGCAAAGATCGGACAAATTGAGCAATATACTCGCCCAACGCCCTGGCTTCATAAATCTGCTCTACATCTCGATAATCCGCCAGGCATTCTGCCAGTTCCTCCAGTACCAGATCCGTCTGACTGCCCCCACGCTTCCCCGCATGCTTTTCGTGGTATCGGTTGATGGACAGATTGCGTGTGATCCGAGCCAGAAAGAGGCGCAATACATTAGGTCGGGACGGAGGAATGCTATTCCAGGTTTGAAGCCAAGTGTCGTTGACACACTCTTCGGAATCGTAGATATCATGAAGAATATTATAGGCAATGGAGCGACAATAGGCTCCATATTTCTGTTCGGTTTCTACAATGGCATTTTCATCTCGCTGCCAGTAAAGTTCTAAAATGCTGGTGTCTTCCATGAGTACTCCTTATGTGCAAATGTTGTGAGAAGGTCCTTCATCTTATAAGACAGGAAATAAAGAGAAACCTTACAACTATTTTAAATTTTGTAATAGACAAAAGGTGTAAAGTCTTATTTCTTCATAAAGACTCTACACCTTTTTCTATGTACATCGTTGTGTTTTATATCTCCCACCGAAAACGCCTCATATCCACGCAACCATTCTCCTTGAATTCAACACCCTCTTCCAGTAATCGTTCTCTCTGATCCCAGAAAGGGGGAGCCAGTCGTCCGTAATGATTTACTACTCGATGACAGGGGCTTCTTCACGAATACGAGTCGTGAGACGCTCAGGAGCCGGCGGCTGGAATGGCAGACGGTTGCGGTTTAACAGACGATATAATACCAGGCCCAAAGAACAGATATCAGCGCTGTAACCGTAGTCGTCACCACGATAAACTTCCGGAGCCATGTAATTGTAAGTGCCTTTCTTGGACAGACCGGACATGGTTCTCTCCACAGTACGGGCAATGCCAAAGTCTCCTAATTTAAATCCACCACGTTTAGACACAAAAATGTTTTCAGGCTTAATGTCACGGTGAATAATATGGTACTCCTGACACAATTCCAGAGCTTTGCAAATATCAATGCCTATTTGGATGATATCCCGGCGGGTAAAAGGATTCTCATAGGCGTAGGTCATCAGAGGAGTCAGTTTCTCCATGCGAATCAGGATATCCCAGCCAATACCATCTTGGTGGGTTATTTCTTCATGATCTTCATGGCTGACTACGTAACTGGTTCCTTTCAGTTCGGCCATCAGGGAGATTTCTTTTGTGATCTCTTCTTCTACCGTATAGAAATCACTGCGAATCTCGGACAGACTCATACCTTCATCCAAGGCGGTACGAAACTCTGCCTCGCTCTGAGGAACAGAGATCACCTTAAGCGCGGCCACTTCATGAACGCCAAATTTGGATCGTTCTACCTGATATACCTTACCAAAACTACCTTCTCCGATTTTGTCGGTAATGGTCCATTGTTAAAATACTACATCACCGATTTGATATTGCTTATTCATACTCATATCCTTGTATCGCAGTCATAAATCGAATTATTTTTTCTTAAACAGATTACCCAAGATACTTTTTTTCTTTTTACTATCCGTAGTAATTTTTTCGGTCAATTGGTTTTCGTTGTAAGTCACAATGATATTAAAATTTTCATACAGATCATTCAGGGTGTTCATATGATCCACAAAGGGTTGAACATTGTCATATTCAGTACGCAGAGTAATGCGGTATTCAATAACGTTTGAGGGATTTTTCTTGTAAAGTCCTGTCTGATACAAACCTTCCATTTCTCCCTGCAGACAGAGAGCAATCGAATTGACATAGCGGGGATCATAGTCTACTACCACGCGATACCCAAATTCTTTGTTTTCCATCAGTGTCGGCTGAGACACGGGAATGTAGCTTTTTCCAGCAGCTTTGGCTAACAAAGTTTTCTCTGTCACGCGCACCTGTGGATCGAGATCATGTATTTTGCAGCCAATTCTGGGGGTAAAGATGCGATCACACGATTATTGTGCATTTCATTGATGGCATTGTCCATGATCATGATCATACGCATATGCTTGTCAGGGTCATTCTGAATCCGATTAAGTAATGATTGTACATAAGCTTCCATACGATACCTCCATAAAAATAAATT
>JAFYLG010000032.1 GCA_017537225.1 Lachnospiraceae bacterium | reverse complement strand
GGCGGGGGCCTCTTCCTGCTGGCAGGCGGCCAGGGTGAACAGGAGAAGGACCATGGTCAGGATGGCGATCAGTTTGCCTTTCATCAGGGCCTCCTTTTGTTGGGGTGCGGGATGCTTACAGATTTATGATACCGAAAAATGGGACCCGATGCAAGAAAATGGGTGGAATGTCAGGAAGTTTTAAGGAATGAGCCAGCTTTTTGGGATATCATGGCAGGGTAGCAATGTAAAAATATTCAACTTGACCTGTTTCATTCAGGTCAAAACCAGTCATTACATCTCCTACAGGTTTGTTTCCATTGATGTCATAATAATAGGAGAGATGAGAGCCACTGTCTACTGTGCTGTCTCCATAGGAGGTTTTGATGTCCTGTTTAGATGAGCCCAAGGAGATAGAGCTATCTAAATACCAGTGAGAAGAGTTGTTGCTATCGGATATGTGCCCAACCACGAGTTGCTTTGTAAGATTGGTATCTCCGCTATACCAAACGGTAATTTGATCTTCGCCACTACCGTATACGGCAGACCAAATGATACAGGGATCTGTTGGCATGTGGGCGGGAACAAAGTCAATTCCGATGGAAGAGAGGGTATTCTCTAAAGTTTCTTTGGGCATTTCCAGGGTGAGTGTCGCACCTGTAGTTTCATGTTGGAGTGTGGGGGAGGTATCTGGTTGGGTAGGTGCTCCGCAGGCGGAAAGAGAGAACAGGAGCGGAAGAGTGAGATAGAAAAGGGAAAGTTTTTTCATGAGATACCTCTTTTCTAAAAGATGCTGTCGAATATGGTTGAAGCTGGGCTAAATAAGTTAGGGCGCAAGGTAACCACTAAGGGTGTTGTTCATTGCATTGGCAGTGACATTCCAAGTGTGTGACAAGGTTTGGCTTCCGATGGTTAGCCGAATTCGGATAAATTGCTTTCCTTCGTGATTAATTATGTTGAGATTGTATGGATAAAATTCGGAAAGAATACCTGAAGAACCTCCCGAGCTAAAACTGGTTCTTGTTGCGTAGCCAAGAGTTTGGAAATGAGAGTTATAATCGTGGTATGTTCCTTGGACCCTAATGCCGACGGTGTACAGATAAGTTTTGTCCATATAAATGTAGGCTTTTGAAAGATTTGTTGTTTTATCAAAATTCATTGTCAGCCGTGGCATTGCTCTGTTGTCTAAATCTGGATAGGATGCAGATAATTCTTTGTTCAAGAAATCTTGAATGATGATGGAATAGTTGCCTGCATTGTAATTGTTTTGGTGTTGAGCAAGAAAAGTATCAGTGATTTCTGTGCCGTCACTTTCAAAAACGTGGCAGGTATCTGGGTTTGTGTAAAGGCTCACAATCATATCAGTGGATTCGTTGTTTTCTGGAAGGGAGTTGTTTTCTGCTGCGCTTACGGGGAGCGTCAAAGACAAAGTTATAGCTAGAATCAATGTAGATGCAAGAATGCGTTTTTTCATGGTAATCTCCTTTCTAGGTATAGTATTAACTGATGGATTGATGCTTGTGAGCTTGGCAATCAGGGACAGGTAGCCTGCTTATATGTGCTAAAGGTGTGGCTGCCAGAACTGTCAGTAACGGTCCCCTGCACAGTCAAATGGTATGTGGTTTTGGATACCGTGGGAGAGTAGTACTTTTTTGCGTTGATGCTACCTGTTCCGGACAGAGGCCAGCTGGCAACTTGAGTTCGGCTGCCGTTTGCATTCATGCGGTAAAGGGTCATGGTTGCGGAGATTTTTGCAGTGCTTTCGTTGGCATCGGCGGTAACAGAACACACGGCGCTTGATCCGGAGTAGGACAGAGTAACAGAGCCATCAATGCTTCCATTCCACCGAGCAGAAGCGGTGAGGCTTAGCGACAGGATAAAAGCAAGAGCCAGGGTTAGGGAAATCATTCGTTTCTTCATGAAAATCACCTCCTTTGCGTTAGATACGAATCATGGGATTGAAACCCTTTCATCTAATTAACGTTTCAGGAGGTGATTTCTTTGCAAGTTTTTTTGTTTTTTGGAAAAATTATTTTTTCATTTCAACGCTCTCTGCTATCTGCACTAAGGTGTCGCAGGGAAGTCGGGAGGCCAGCATAAATGCATGGTGGGAGGAAGAATCAAACCACACCAGCATATTAGGACTATCGTTTTCAGCCTGGAACAGTTGCCCCGGCATATTACCGACGGTAATATCAGAAATGGTGTGATGTTCATTGTCCAGGGAAAATCCGCTTCCTTCTGAGGTGAGTTTGTAATTAAACTTGATTTTCATGGAGGGGTTATCCGAGTGATAATAGACCACGATTTGGTTATCCAAATCGATGAATTCGGTATCAGTATATTCCTCCGGGAGGTAAGTAGGTTCCCAATGCTGAAGCTTCTCGGTGGGAATTTGAGCCGTGAATCCATAGGAGGTGTAAGTGGGGAAGTGCTGTGCAAACCACTCGGACACCCATGCTCGTGCCTGAGGACTGAATGCCATCAGAGAACCGAAAGAGAGGGAGACCACCAGCAGGAAACAGGCCGCCGAGCGGAGGGCGGTCTGCCACAGGGGCCGCAACACCCGCTGGGCAAAAGCCTGGGGATTCCGCAGGAACTTTCTCTCCCAAGCCAGATATTTGGTGGAAAAGGAGGGAGCTTCCGGCAGGTCGGCCGTGTTATAGTCCGCCAAAGCGGCATCCAGCAGGGCCTGACGGATGAGAAGGTCGTCATTCACGGCGCATATCCCTCCTTGATCAAAGCATCCTGGAGGAGTTTTCTCCCCCGGTGGATGCGGCTGGTGACGGTGGAGAGGGGAAGACCCAGGTGCCGGGCAATCTCCTTGTCCTTCCACTCCAACACGAATTTCAGTTCCAGTATGGTGCGGTACTGTTCCGGCATGGCACGGATCACCTCCACAATGGTATGGGGACCCTCCTGGGCTGG
>JAFYLG010000031.1 GCA_017537225.1 Lachnospiraceae bacterium | reverse complement strand
GCTGGGAGAGCATCTGCCTTACAAGCAGAGGGTCATAGGTTCGAGCCCTATTGGCCCCATTATCGTGGCGGAATAGCTCAGTTGGCCAGAGCACACGGTTCATACCCGTGGTGTCGAGAGTTCAAATCTCCCTTCCGCTACCTCGAAGCTCCTGAATGTTCAGGAGCTTTTGTTTTATCTGCAATCATAAATCAATGTATACCAAAAAGACGAGTATCGACGTGTGAATGTGTCGATACTCGTCTTTTTGGTACTTGTAGGTTGAATCTTACGATAGATATGGAAGGAGTGTCGTGCAGATGGAGTTCCATGTTCTATGGCGCAGTACGAGTAGTAATCATGGAATTTGCCCGCTCGATCAGTTGCTCCAGGGTATAGGCAGGGCATGCTGTGAGATAGGAGTGAGAAATATCAAATTTGCCCAGTGAAATAACATCTCGCAGGTTGGTATGGATTTGGATGAGATAGTTGGACGAAGATAAATAGCAAGCACCGTATGGGATCTCTGCTTTGATGATCCAAGAATCCGTGGCGATATTTAAACCAGTCATTTTGGCAGTGCTGTCCAAAATATACAAAGATTGATCGTTTAATGAGCTTTGAACAACGATATCAGTATTTGGGCCATATCCTTTTAATGTGGTTTCCAGTAAGACGTTGCCATTGGAACTGTCAAAGATCGTGGCATGGGCGTTAGACTGAATGATCATCAGTGCCTGGTCCTCTGCAACAAAATGCATTTCCTGGATGGAGGATGCCGTCAACTGCATAGAAAACTGATGGACAAGTGACTGGTCCGCTGCGTTATAAATACGAAGGATATTGTCCTGATCGGCCAAAGCAATCCATTGACGATTGCTGTTTAAAGTCCATGCAGTGTATGATGACAGTAACGAAGCATCCAATATAAGTGAGGGATCATCGTAGGAGGCAGGTGCGAGAGTATTTATTGTATGTCGAGTGACATCATAAAAGTATCCTTGGAATAGCAAGTGGGTCTCATCGTCAGAAAAACCTGTGAATAACGCTTGATCTGGTGTCTCAAACACAAAGGAGTCTGTCTCTTGTAGTGTATGGGCATCATATATAGAACCAGTATGTACATACATGGCGTCTACAGAGTCTTTTGTTGAGTGAAGTGTCAGTAGTTTGCTCCCAGAGGGAAAGGCATAGACAGCGGTTCCGCTGGAAATGGCGTTGTCTCCATTGGTTTTTGTGACAGGAATGCTGTCGCTTTGGTTTGTATGGCATAAAATTAAGATTTGATTAGGATGATCTTTGGGAATCACTGCAATGCGTTCTATGCCGGATAATGCACTGTAAGCTTCTTTTATGTGATAACCACATTTTCCGTAAGAGGATATTGTACCTGCAGATAGAAGAAGCATATTGAGAATGTCATAATGGATCGTACCATCTTCTAGTATCAACATGATCGTATTGTTGGTGCTTAGATAGCTATGGATCACATGGGAGGGAACGCTCCATTCGACAAGGCGAGTAGTCATCGTGTCGGGGAACAGGATCAATAGAGAATCTTCAAAAACACAATAAACACGCTGCGGGCCGACCAAAACATTCGGGGAGTTGCCAGATGATATGGATACATTGTGTTGGTCGGAAATGAAGTTAAGGATCGTGCCCTGGAAGTCCAACTGAAAGAGAAATACATGGCACGTATCTCCAATAAGTGGAGCATTGATTTGTACCAGTAGAAGAGATCTGTCTTCCTGAGGGATAATGCGTTGATCCAGACAATGAAAGAAGGCTAAGCCGTCTTTGGTGGATGTTTCTATAGGAAGAGGATATTCCCACTGATTCAAGGTTTTTCCCAGAGAACTGTCAATTACAAGCATGCCGGTGGATGTGGCAGTCGTATGAGTATAGGAAATATAGAATAAGGCGTTGTTAGGAGAAAAGTAGCCCTTTGCCCAATCTGTTTTGAGTGTCGTGTCAGAGTAAAAGGTGTTTTGGCATTTTGTCTCACCAGTATTTAGATCGAAGAAGGTGATAAGACCGGTTTGTTTTCCCTGGTTGGTGATGGGCAAAGAAGGTAGGATGGCCAGGATGGTTTCGTCATCGGACAAGGTGAAAGAAGATGCCTCATACCCATAAGAAAGACAGTCGATGAGGGACCCATCCTTAGCAGAGATAATCAGAGCCTGATGTTTGTTTATACACAGGATCTGTTCGTTGTTATGCAGAAACTGTAGATGAAGAAAGTCAGAACCGACATGATAAGGAGTATCTACAGATGTTGATGGGAAAAGTTTGGAAAGGGAGATATTCCATAAAAGTGTTTCTTGCTGTGCCTGAAATAAACGCAATTGTCCGTAGAGATCCAAAGTGGCCACAAGAGTGCCTTCGGGAGAAAGGCACATGGAATGGATGTCAGTATCTTGGGTCAGATAAGATTCGTAACGGATTCCTTCGTTGTGGTAAACATACAGAGCATTTGCCAGGGCGGCTTCTGCCTGGGGGGAATAAGGGCGTGAAGAATCGTTAGAAGGTAGAGCAGCCAAAGCATTTTGTATGGCACTTTTCTGATCTCCAATAGACAATTTTTGTGCGCTGAGCAGAGAGAGGGCGTAGGATTCATTGATTTGAGACTGATATAATTGTTGTTGTATTTGATGATTTTTAGTGATCAGCATCCCAATGAAGATCAAAGCAATCAAAGAAATGACACCAAAAGCCAGAGATAGTTGCTGTTGGCGATATCTTTTTTGCCGTTGACGCAGAGCATCATAAGGACAGCCCAGCATGGCAGCTGCCAGACGCAGGAACTCTTTACTGTTACGCAGGTTACGCAGTGTTTGCTGTTGGGTCGGGGCTACGATGCGGGCAGATAATGGTTCGATCTCTCGCAGTATGGTCTTACCATCGGTATCGTAGACATGGGTCACCTGATCTGGGATCGCTTCTTCTGCACTGCCTGCAGCGTGCACGGTGAGAACGCGGTCATGGCCATGCTTGGCCACAAAATATTCGATCTCCCGTTGTACCCAGGCAGACTTCGGAGTTTCTGGGGTGCAGATGACGATCAAAAACTGAGAATGATCCAGGGCATCATAGATATCACTAGACAAATTGCTGCTTAATGGCAGTTCATCCAGGTCGCGAAACACTAGTCCCAGATGTTTTTCGCCATTTTTACGAAGTTCTTTTGGGATGGTATAACGTTCGATCTGTCGGTGCAACTGTTCGGCGATGGCAATGTCTAAGGGACAATGTCGATAACTGATAAAAGCAATATATTCACGGTTCATAGCAGATACCTCCTGCTTTATGATGAGAGTGAGAAAATCTAAACATATTATATCACGACAGAAAAGAGACGGTCAATGAAGAAGGGAAAAAGTACTTGGAAAATTAAAGGTTTTCGAAAAAGTACGCAGGAGTTTCTTGACAGAAAAATGTGAGTATGCTACTAATAGTATTCGTGCAAAATTGAGTTTCTGTTTGGATGTGGAGAGGATGGATGACAGTGCGGAAAACTTGCGAGATCCATCGTCAAAAGTAAGGAAAGAAAAAATATATGGAGCATATTACACATATGATTTTGCATGCTCTGGAGCATGCTTTTATGGACACCATCAAACTGGTGCCATTTCTCTTTGTGACCTATCTGGTCATGGAATATTTAGAACATCATGCAGCAGGTAAGACGCGACAGATCATGGAGCGATCCGGTAAATTGGGTCCTCTGTTTGGTGCGTCGGTGGGATTGTTTCCCCAGTGTGGATTTTCCGCGGCAGCAGCCAATCTGTATGCGGCTCGTGTGATCAGTCGTGGCACACTGATCGCAGTGTTTTTGTCCACATCCGATGAGATGCTGCCCATCTTGTTGTCGGAGAGAGTGGATATCTCAGTGATTGCTAAATTGCTGGGAATCAAGTTTGTAGTGGGTATGCTTGCCGGATTTACCGTGGATGGGATCAAGATGCTGATTCGACACAGACGTAAGGATGCAGAGAAGATCCACGAATTATGCGAGCAGGAAAATTGTGACTGTGAAGCCGGTATGTTGTCTTCGGCCATTCGTCATACGATCCATATCGTGATGTTTTTGTTTGTGGCAACGGTGATCTTAAATGTGGGTATCGAGTGGATCGGTGAGGATGTGCTGGCGGCATTTATGCAGAATCGTCCCTTCTTAAGTGTGGCACTGACGGCCTTGGCTGGTCTGATCCCTAACTGTGTGGCCTCTGTTTTGATGACACGACTGTATCTGCAGGGATTGTTGACTCTGGGCGCGGCCATGGCAGGTTTGTTGGTGGGCTCCGGTGTAGGTATTCTGGTGTTATTCCGTATGAACCGGGATCGTCGAACCAATTGGATCGTTGTGGGCTTAGTATATCTGGTGGGACTGCTGACCGGATTGCTGCTGAATGTATTGTGATCATGGCATTGAAATAGGATAGAAAAAACTCCGTGAGGTCTTCACGGAGTTTTTTCTATCTTGTTAAGAATATGGGATACGTAGTTATTGCCCGGCAGGAATGCGTATGGGTAGCAGGGAAGCCAGTTCCTCGCTCCATTCCAGCAGATATTTACCATTGTCTGTAAAAATCATCAGGTAAGGACCTTCCGGGTCCTGAATGTATACCCGGCAGGTGCCAAAGCCATCTACGTTGTAACGGCCTTTGCACAGGGAACCAATGCTGCTGCCTACGATTCGTCCCATGGAGGGACGTTTCTCCAAAATGGTGGAATCGATGATATCATCCAGAGGAATCTCGCATTCCTTCCACAGCTGGCGGACCACGATGGTATCGTTAGTGATCTGGGTGGAGATGGGAGTAAATTCTTCGCCGATCATCCATGCGCTGGTCAGGGGCAGGCAAAGCAGACACAATACCAGGAATATCGTAAGGATCTTGCCGACAGGGTGGGCCATATTGATGGTGGTATTGACACCGATGCGTGATTCTTTGGTCAGATGGCTATCGTTAGGATTGTAGTAAAACTGCCCTGCGATCCAGTAGCGGTCTTCGTCGTTGACTACATCGTCGGGAGAACCAGGGGCCATCTGTTCCATCTGGCGTCGGGTGTTAAACTCGGTGTAGAAAGAAAGGATCAGCAAAACGATGGTATAGACCACCATAAACACCATACCCCAGAAGTAGGAGAGTTTTTGTTCGACCATCAGCCATACGACCAGACACAGCACTCCGCTGAGCCAGGCAAGCCACAGACAAAACTGGGAATAACGGCGTCTGCGGAGTCTTGTGAGAGCGGCATTGATTTGACTGTCTTTTCCGGCCACATCAGGCATTTTATTTTGGAAGAGACCGCGAAGCCAAAAGGCCAGCAGGGGGATGAATGCCATGGTGAGATAAAGGAAAAGGAGCCATCCATCCAATCCATCCTGTTTGCTGCGGAACAGTATGGAAGCTACAGGAACCAGACCCATAATAACAGGCGGCAGATACCAGAAGGAAGACACTGGTTTGGGCTGCTGGATGGAAGCCTGGATATCCACATAGGTGGTAGTGTGCAGTGTCTCCCTTCCTTGAAGCAACTCTTTCTTTAAATCCAATAAGCGACGGCGATAACGGGCATAGATCACGTGGGGAACAATAATCGCCGGGAGGATCCAAAGAAAGACGATGGACATGGCAATGGAAGCATAGGGGATAAAGATGCTGGGCAGAGGAATAAGACCTAAAATCCAAAGGGATTTGCGCAATGATTTTTTGAATCGGTCACAGATTTCCAGAACCCGGGGATCGCGCAGGCTGGTGTAAGGTAAGGTGGCGCCCAATATAATATTCTTTTTAGGTTTGGTCTCATTGGCCAAAGTAATATACATGATCACCAGAATGGGATACATGCACAGCAATAAAATGATATTCATGATCATGGTCACACCTCCTTTTGCCTATGAAAGATTTCGCAGCATGTGGATAAGAATAATTCTTGGGACACCCCGTGCAATCGGGCTTCGCTGATCAAAAGCTCCAGTTGAGGGCGCAATTGATTTACGGCGGCTGTTACGACGGCGCCTTCTGGGTGAGAAGAGAGGAAGATCGATGAGACGGGGATAGAGATCCGGGCGCCACTGCGTCGGTCAATCTGCAGATAGCCCTCCTGACGCAACAGTTGATACGCTTTGTTCACTGTCATCATATTGATACCACTCTCGTCGGCCAGTGTCCGGACCGAGGGGATCCTCTGACCATCCTTCAATCGTCCCTCTGCCACAGCCAGAACGATCTGGTTGCGGATTTGTTGGTAGATGGGTGTTTGCGAGGAAAAATCCAGTTCTAACAGCATGGAAACCTCCTTGTCATTATCATATATACCTGGGGTAATGGTTGATGTATTGTTTGTATTATATATTATAATACAGATTGTGATTTGCGTCAATAGATGTTTTATGGATGGGTTAAGGAAAATGTGCGATTGGATGGAAGAAAGAACGTTTTTCCGCGAGAAGAAGGATTGACGAACGGTTGAATACTGGGTATGATGAAAGTGCATTGCATCCGGCAAACGGAGCAGTAGCAAGGAGGACATTGTCAAATGAATCAATCAAAGAAGACCGTGCAAATGGTCCTCGCAGGTGTCATGACGGCGTTGATCATCGTCATGTCCAGCGTTCCCTTTTTGGGATATATTCCGCTGGGAGTGATCAATGCCACCATCATCCACATTCCGGTGATCATCGGAGCCATCCTGCTGGGTCCTAAGTATGGAGCATTTTTAGGCTTGGTGTTCGGTATGACCAGTATGATCAAGAACACATTTCAGCCAAATCTGACCAGTTTCGTATTCTCCCCTTTTTATCAGGTGGGAGAGTATGGCGGTAATTTCTACAGCGTTATTATCAGTCTTGTACCCCGCATTATGATCGGTGTGGTGGCATGGGCTGTGTATCAGGGTCTGAGAAAGTTGCTTTCCGGATACCATAACGATAGACAGCAGACAGAAAATACAAGCGCTGACAGTAAAAAGAAGATGGCGCAAAAACGCAAAACTGGGGAAATAGTCGCTCTGGCGACAGCCGGCGTGGCGGGATCCCTGACTAATACGCTTTTGGTCATGCATATGATCTACTTTTTCTTTGGTGAGAGTTATCTCATCGCCGGAGGCAAGATGTATGAATCTGTTTATGGAGCCATTTTGGCCATTATTATCGGAGCCGGTGTGCCGGAAGCTATTGTTTCAGGCATCCTGACAGTGGCGATCTGCAAGGTGATGCTGCGCTTTATAAAACGAGGATAAAGCACCGTAAAAAATACATGAAAGCCTTGGAAAAGCAAGAAGTTTTACTTGACAGCAAAGGGGCTTTGTGGTATCGTATAACGGTGTGAGCGCTGACACCCGGTTCGCGGACTACTCCAGCCCGGACTTAGTGTACAGTGAGAATATAATTTATTTTTTAGGAGGAACACAAAATGATTTCTAAGGAAAAGAAAACTGCTATCATGGCTGAGTATGCCCGTACTGCTGGTGACACCGGTTCTCCCGAGGTACAGGTTGCCGTTCTGACCGCTCGTATCAACGAGCTGACTGCACATCTGCAGGAGAATCCTAAGGATTTCCACTCCAGACGTGGTATGATGAAGATGATCGGTCAGAGACGTGGTCTGCTGGACTACCTGAAGAGAAAGGATATCGAGAGATATCGTACTCTGATTGCTCGTCTGGGTATCAGAAAGTAATGATTTTGCTAGGAAAGGGTGGAGTAATCCACCCTTTTTCCAGGAAAATCCCTAAGTTTGCTCTGGCATTGTTTGGCAATGGATCGATACGGATGAAATAGTAGGATAATTTCCTGAACTGGCACCCATTGTGGGACATCCCACAAATCAATAACGAACTGTAATTTAGATAGAAGGTACGCGAGACCACTGAAAAAATCATCGGTGATCCGGTGGCGTTTTCAGTAGTTTCGATATCTTCTGTCGACAAATCAAATATGACAGTCGGTATATAAACCGGCAGTCACAATGTATGAAAGGAGATATTATGTTCAAGACTTTTACCATGGAACTGGCTGGACGTACCCTGCGCGTTGATATCGGACGTGTAGCTGCTCAGGCCAATGGCGCTGCTCTGATGCACTATGGTGATACCGTAGTTCTGTCCACCGCTACTGCTTCCGCTAAGCCCCGTGAGGGCATCGATTTCTTCCCTTTGAGCGTTGAGTATGAAGAGAAGATGTACGCTGTAGGTAAGATCCCCGGCGGTTTCAATAAGAGAGAGGGTAAGGCCAGCGAGAACGCTGTTCTGACCTCCCGTGTTATCGACCGTCCTATGCGTCCTCTGTTCCCCAGCGATTACAGAAACGACGTTACCCTGAACAACCTGGTACTGTGTGTAGATCCCGACTGCAGCCCTGAGCTGACTGCTATGCTGGGTTCTGCTATCGCAGCTACTATTTCCGATATTCCCTTCGATGGCCCCATCTCCACCACTCAGGTAGGCCTGGTTGACGGTGAGTTTGTATTCAACCCCACCGCTGCTCAGAGAAAGGTATCCGACATGACTCTGACCGTTGCCTCCACTCGTGAGAAGGTGATCATGATCGAAGCTGGTGCCAACGAGGTTCCCGAGAATGTTATGATCGATGCTATCTTTGCTGCTCACGACCTGAACAAGCAGGTGATCGAGTTCATCGACACCATCGTGGCTGAGTGTGGTAAGGAGAAGCACGAGTACACCAGATGTGTGACTCCCGCTGATCTGTGGGAGGATATGACCACTTTCATTTCTGCTGAGAGAATGGAAGAGGCTGTATTCACCGATGTAAAGCAGATCCGTGAGGCTAACATCCGTGAGATCGAGAACGAGCTGACCGAGCGTTATGCTGAGGAGCATCCCGAGTGGCTGCCCCTGATCGGTGAGGCTGTTTATAAGTATCAGAAGAAGACCGTTCGCAAGATGATCCTGAAGGATCAGAAGCGTCCTGACGGCCGTGCCATCACTGAGATCCGTCCGCTGGCTGCTGAGGTTGATCTGCTGCCCAGAACTCACGGTTCCGGTATGTTCACCCGTGGTCAGACTCAGATCATGAACATCTGTACTCTGGCTCCTCTGTCCGATGCTCAGAAGATTGATGGCCTGGATGCTGACCTCACCAGCAAGAGATACATGCACCACTACAACTTCCCCAGCTATTCTGTAGGTGAGACCAAGCCCTCCAGAGGTCCCGGACGTCGTGAGATCGGTCATGGTGCTTTGGCTGAGAAGGCTCTGGTACCTGTACTGCCTTCTGAGGAAGAATTCCCTTACGCTATCCGTACCGTATCCGAGACCATGGAGAGTAACGGTTCCACTTCTCAGGCTTCCGTATGTGCGTCTTCCCTGTCTCTGATGGCTGCCGGTGTTCCCATCAAGCGTCCCGTAGCTGGTATCTCCTGTGGTCTGGTAACCGGTGAGACCGATGACGATTACATCGTACTGACCGATATCCAGGGTCTGGAAGACTTCTTCGGCGATATGGACTTCAAGGTGGCTGGTACTCACAAGGGTATCACTGCTATTCAGATGGATATCAAGATCCACGGTCTGACCCGTGCCATCATCGAGGAGGCTATCGCTAAGACCAAGATCGCCAGAACTTACATCCTGGATGAGGTTATGGCTCCCGTGATCTCCGAGGCTCGCAAGGAGCTGAGTCCTTACGCTCCTAAGATCGACAAGATCCAGATCGATCCTCAGAAGATCGGCGATGTTGTTGGTAAGCAGGGTAAGGTGATCAACAAGATCATCGAGGAGACTGGCGTACAGATCGACATCGATGACAGCGGTCTGGTATGCGTATGCGGTACCGATGCCGCTATGATCGCCAAGGCTATCGAGATCATTCACAACATCGTTACCGATGTTGAGGCTGGCATGGTATTCACCGGTCCCGTTGTTCGTATCATGAACTTCGGTGCTTTCGTACAGCTGGCTCCTAACAAGGATGGTCTGATCCACATCTCCAAGCTGTCCAACAAGCGTGTGGGCAAGGTAGAGGATGTTGTTAACATCGGCGATGTAGTAACCGTTAAGGTACTGGAGATCGACGAGAAGGGTCGCATCAACCTGACCATGAGAGAGTCCGATCTGAATCCCGAAGCTTAAGAGATAAATAGGTTTCGTTGAGTAAGTAAATCCCTTGGTGCTGTTCTATGTGATTTCAAACGCGCTTTCGCTCATGCGCAGCGTAACGGTACATAAGCCTCTCAGGCCTGCAACGCAGGTCTGCTCGGCAAGTACCGACGGTGCGCAAAGGTTTGAAACTACATAGAACAGCATCAGGGGATTTTAGCGTCTCAGACGAATAGTTATTTCCAGGCCAGGAGGCGTGAACTTTAGCTGGCGACTACTTTTTTGTATGGAGTGTAGCCATCGGTTTGTGGAAGCTCGCTACCGTGTTGATTGGGCAATATACCTCTCGTAAAGACCATATATCCCCATTCCCCACGGCCGCAGCGCTCTCGTCGAATCCTGCGGTCATATATGCAAAAAAGTGCTTGCCCATTTCTGGTATCCGATGTATAATACCCATATTGCACCAGTAGCTCAGTGGATAGAGCAATGGCCTCCGGAGCCGTGTGCGGGGGTTCGATTCCCTTCTGGTGCACTTGAACGTCAGGAATTTTCCTGGCGTTCCTTTCCTATTCTGAAAGATTCTTGTCTATGCGAGCTTATCTAACAGCCGTCTGAGAATGTCTTGGGATATCCGTCTGATCCCAGTTTCCTTTTCGTACAATTGATCCATGGCTTTTGGAGAAGTCTATCCGTCGCGCGACAGTTTCCCACAATGAAGACAATTACATATGGAGGTCTGTAAATATGACGTATGAGACTTTTTTAGAGTGGATCCCGGATTTGGTACAGTCACAACTGGGAGAGGAGGTCAAAGTGCGCCTTCACACTATTTATAAGAACAATAATGTTCGCAGGGATGCATTGTGTGTGTTGGGAGAAGGATGCAATGTGTCACCGACCATTTACCTGGACAAGTATTATGAGCGCTGGAAACAGGGGATCTCTTTGGAACAAATCAGCAATGAGATCTGTAGAGAGTATGAGATCAATCATTGCGGCATGTATATGGACATAAAGAGCTTTTATGATTATGAAAGTATGAAAGGACGGATCGTATACAAGTTGATCCATTATGATCACAATCGTGATTTGCTCAAAGATGTACCACATCGACGCTTTTTGGATTTGGCGATAGTATATTATCTGCTGGTTGAAGATCCATTCATTGGAAGCGGGACGGCACTGATCCATCACAGACAACGAGAGATGTGGCGAGTAGACGAAGAAGCATTGTATGAGGCGGCGTCTGTCAATACGGATCGGTTGTTGGGCAATGAGATCGTGCCCATGCGTCATGTGATCCGGGAACTGCTTCAAAGGGATATGCGTCGACAGTTAGAAGCAGACATGGAGATGGGGATCTGCACAGAAGAACAGGTGGATCTATGGGCTGTAGAGATCCTGGATCAGATGATGCCTGCAGATCATCATACGATGTTTGTATTATCAAATGCGAATAAATATCTGGGAGCATCTGCAGTGCTGAATCAAGAACATTTGATGGAGTTTGCAATCGGGTTAGGATGTGGATTTCATGTAATTCCCAGTAGCATTCATGAGATGATTTTGGTTCCGGACACAGAAACGTTACAGAGGGAAGATCTGCAACGTTTGCTTCGTGAAATCAATGAGGAAGAGGAGAATGTCCAGGAATATTTGTCAGATCAGGTCTATCATTATGATGCTGAAAAAGGGATCCGGATGATATCGGAGTGACAGAAACAGACTGCTTTTTGTAAGAAGAATGAAAGAAAAAGGTTATGCTTTGTTTCGAGAAAAGTCATAATTTGACGGTTGATTTTTGTCGTATTCTCTGCTAATATATTATAGAATTGTGCTAAATTCGATTTCGTGTAGATTTATGATAGATTAGGGAGGATTTTCCGATGGGAAAGCGTAACAATAGATATTCCATGAAGCTTGTGGTAGGCGTTACAATGTTTGCGCTGATGTTAGGCATGAGCGGTTGTGGAAGTAATGATGTGGGAGAAGAAACAGCGGATTCTGCTGATGTATCGATGGAGACGACTGCAGAGGTTGAGGATGTTATTGATCCCAGTTCTTATGAACTGCAGAAAGACGCTGTGCCGAAGGTAAATGAGTTGATCAATACCTACTTTACCGTGATGAAAAATGCGGATGAAGCAGGTTATATGAGCATCGTATCCGGAGATGAGATGACTCATGATAAACTGGTGAAAAAGGGTGAGTTTATTGAAGATTATCTGAATATTGCCTGTTACACAAAGCCTGGCATGTCCGAAGGGGAATATGTTGCCTTTGTATATTATGAGGTAAAGTTCCGCAATATTGATACTCCTGCGCCTTCTATGATCCGTCTGTATATTTGCTCTAACCAGGATGGCACTATGTACATTTATGCGGGAGATGTAGATGCAGAGCTGTCGGAATATATCAACATTGTCAGCAACGATGCCGAACTTCGTCAGTTGGAAAACCAAACCAACCAGAAGTTGAAGGATGCCTGTGCTTCCGATGACAAGCTGGCTGCTCTGTACCAGTTGCTGATCGATGTTGTTCAGCCTACTGAGTCAGAGACCACTGAGGCGCCTGAGGCTGACAGCGATGAACTGGTATTTGAAGAACGCAATGAGAAAGTTATCACTACAACAGCTCTTCGTGTTCGCAGTACACCTACTACTGATACAGACGACAATATTTTAGGTAAGGTAGAGGCTGGCGAGGAATTAAAACGTATTGGCTACAACGATAGCTGGAGTAAGATCATTTACAACGGTAAAGAAGCTTATGTATCCAGTGAATATGTGATTACAAATTAAGTATGACAGCGAGGGGACGTAACTACGTCCCCTTTGCAGCGAATATAGGGGATTGAATATGAACGTAACAGATTTTGATTTTTATTTGCCGGAGGAGTTGATCGCCCAGGATCCGTTGGAGGACCGTACGGCTTCTCGTCTGTTGAAACTGGACAAAGTGACCGGTGAAATCCAGCACGATGTATTCCGCAATATTATTGATGAGCTTCATGAGGGAGATTGCCTGGTTATTAATAATACCAAGGTTATTCCGGCTCGTCTCTATGGTATTCGTCAGGAGACCGGTGCCGCAGTAGAAGTGTTGTTGTTAAAGCGCCGTGAGAATGATATCTGGGAGGTGTTGACTCGTCCCGGTAAGAAGACTCGTCCCGGCACGGTATTAAGTTTTGGCGATGGCCTGCTGACTGCGACCGTATTGGATGTAGTAGAAGAGGGTAACCGTTTGATCCAGTTCCACTATGAAGGTATCTTTGAGGAACTACTGGATCAGCTGGGGCAGATGCCTCTGCCTCCCTACATCACTCATGAATTGAAGGATAAGAACCGCTATCAGACGGTGTATGCCAAGTATGAGGGTTCTGCTGCTGCGCCTACTGCTGGTTTGCACTTTACCAAGGATCTGCTGGCTGCCATTGAGGCCAAGGGGGTTAAGATCGCCCAGGTTACCCTGCATGTGGGATTGGGTACTTTCCGTCCTGTAAAGGTGGATGTGGTAGAAGACCATCATATGCACTCAGAGTTCTATGTGGTAGAGCCTGAACAGGCAGCTATCATCAATGAGACAAAAGCAGCCGGTGGCCGCATCATTGCCGTAGGTACCACCAGTAGCCGTACCCTGGAGTCTGCTACCGATGATAACGGTATCCTGCAGGCTGGCAGTGGCAATACGGAGATTTTCATCTATCCCGGTTATCAGTTTAAGATGGTGGATGCACTGATCACCAACTTCCATCTGCCTCAGTCCACTTTGATCATGCTGGTGTCTGCACTGGCTGGTCGCGATCATGTAATGACAGCTTATGAAGAAGCCGTGCAGGAGAGATATCGCTTCTTCAGTTTTGGTGATGCCTGCTTTATTCGATAAGTGATGAGACATAAGACAGCAGAACAAAAAAGACAGTGGGAAAAAGAGATTGTTTCTAAAATGATCGGCATCTATTGCCGTGCTCATCACAAGGAGGCTCGTCATGGCTGCGCCAAGGCAGAGCTGTGTCCGGAGTGCAGAGATTTGGAGACTTATGCCAAAATACGCAGTGATAAATGTCCTTTTATGGAGACAAAGACTTTTTGCTCCAATTGTAAGGTACATTGCTATAAGCCTGAGATGCGGGAAAAAATCCGTCAGGTCATGCGGTTTTCCGGCCCCAGGATGTTGCTTCACGATCCGGTCAATGCCATCCGCCACGTGATTTTGAGCCGCAAAGAGAAAAAACAGCAGAGTCATCCTAAGACTTTATAAAAATGTATGGAAACAAATTGAAAAGAATCCAAAACAATGTATAATAGAAGATAGCGGCGCGATACCGTTGGGAAACCTCGGGACCGCGGCGCTATTATTGCATAATGGAAGGAATTACGATATGAGTTGTTTTTACGGAATCGACGAAGCTAAGATTCGAGAGTATGCCAGACTGATCGCCCGCACCGGCATCAATGTGCAAAAAGGTCAGGAGATCATCTTGAATTGCCCTGTAGAATATTATGAATTTGGACGTTTTGTCATTGAAGAACTGTATGCGGCAGGAGCTGGTGAGGTAGTGGTTCGCTGGAATGATACTTTTGATACCCGTCAGTATTATCTCCATGCGGATGAGGCGCATCTGACTACGGTTCCGGACTGGAAAGCAGACTCTTTCTTATACTATAGCCGTCGCGGTGCCGGTTATGTGTCTATCGCTGGCAGTGATCCGGAGGCTTTTAAGGGCGTAGATCCTAAGCGCATGCAGACTCGCCAGTCCGTGATGAATAAGGCTCTGATCGAGCACTACAAGCTCCAGATGGCCAGCGAGATCCCCTGGACTGTAGCTGCAGTCCCTCAGCAGAAATGGGCAGCTAAAGTGTTTCCTGAACTGCCTGTAGATGAGGCTATGGCTAAATTGTGGGAACTGATCCTGAAGGCTGTTCGCATTGATACCGGGGATGCAGTACAGGCGTGGGCTGATCACGACGCGTTCTTAAAGGGCAAGTGCAAGATGCTCAATGATTACGCGTTTGAAAAACTGCATTATGAAAATAGCATCGGTACTGATTTTACCGTAGGTCTGGTGAAGAACCATATCTGGGAAGGCGGCTCCGAAGTGGCAGGTATGACTGGCACAGTATTCGAAGCTAATATGCCAACGGAAGAGATTTTCACCATGCCTGACTGTCGTGTGGCAGAGGGTACTTTGGTCAGTGCCCTGCCTCTCAGCTATCACGGGAACCTGATCAAAAACTTCCGTTTGACCTTCCATGAGGGCCAGGTGGTAGATTACAGTGCCGAGGAGGGTTACGAGTCTTTGAAGTCTCTGATCGAGACCGATGAAGGATCCCGTCGTCTGGGTGAGGTAGCTATCGTGCCTTATAGCTCCCCCATTTCTCAGATGAAGACTCTGTTCTACAATACCCTGTT
>JAFYLG010000030.1 GCA_017537225.1 Lachnospiraceae bacterium | reverse complement strand
GGGGCAGTTTCTCATAAGCCTGCTCCTGCCGCTCCCGCTGCTCCTGACGGTTGCGGGACTGCATGCGGTCATATTGCCGCATGATGGCATTGTACTGAGAATTATTCAGTGCCATAATACCTCCTCTAGCCATGTAACTCCTTCACAATGGCATCGTAGTCGTAGCCCACCTGATCAAAGTTGTGGAAACGGTTGGGCTTTGCCGCCTCCTTACGCTGGCCCTTCTTGGTCTCCTGCTCCTTGGCAAAGGCCTGATCCAGGGCATCGATATCGCTACGGCTGCGGACCCCCTTCTTCTTCCAGTCGGCCAGGATCCCGCCGGCATATTTAAAACTAGGTTCATGGATGCTGTTGATGGTACGACTGCAGGCCTCCAGCACGATATCCAGCTGGAATCCATAGTCGTAGAACCACATATCCATGACCTTCTTTTCCTCCGGTGCCGGCCCTCTGCGGGTCAGACCAAAGGCTTTTAATACCTGATAATACTGTTTGCGGCAGATCTCCGCCTGCTCTCTGGCATCCTCCACGGTACGGATCCCCTTCTCGTGCCAGTCCAGAGCAATTTTCTCTATGTAATGGATGCTGTTATGACCAGCATCCACACAGGATTCTACTAAATATTCCAGCAGATCCGCACGCATCCCCAACTCTCCGTATAGGTAACCCAGCACTTCACTGTCGGTCTGCTTCATGGGGCGGTCCAGATACTTGCCTACAATATATACCAGCTGACCAAACTCCTCATCGGCAGCTAACGCCTTGCGCTTGTCCTTACTGATGGTACGAGTCGTCGTGGACTTAGTTTGATGTGCAGAAGGACTTTCCTCTGTTGTAGCTGCACTTTCCTTTTGGGCCAGCAGACCGGACTGGGAAGGACCTTCCTTCAATGAGACTTCATCCGGAACAGGCAGAAAACGGATACTGTAGATCTCCTCACGGTCATTGACCACTGCCTGCAGCAAACCTTTCTTCACCCAATAGCGTATCCCTCGCAGCACATCCTTTTCTGTGTCATCCAGCAGATCGGCCAGCTGACCGATGCTGACAGGCTTTTTATCACAGAAATAGCGCCACAACAACAAGTAAATCTTTACATACTCTCCATCCGCCTGAGGCAGATAACGGTCCAAAAACGCATTGGGCACTGCTGTGGTGCCGCAGCTGTCACCGGTCAAAATCAAGTTTGTCATCTCTCTCACCCTATCCCCTACAGGGCAGATCACGCTGTCCTGTCTCTATACCAAACCGGCTTTCTCTCACCAAAGCACAGTCTCTTCCATGTTACGTTTCCAGTGTAACACAGATTTCAAAAAATGCAAATCCACCGGCTTGTCCCACCCACGGCTGTGGATATTGTGGACAAAGTGGACAGGCAAAACCCGATCGCCATTTTTCCTTGAAAAATCAAAGTTTTTTGCACCTGAGCAGGTGGGGATGACATGTGGATAACTTCTGTATCTTTCCACATTCTCTTGGACCAATTTCCGTGGAAAACATTGTGGATACTGTGGATAAGTGGTTACTGTACCAGTGCTTCGCCCACTTTTACTATATCTCCGGCACCCATAGTTATCAACAATTCACCGTGCATACACTGTTCATATAAAAATTTTTCAATTTGCTCAAAATCTGCAAAATAATGAGTTTTCGTACCCATTTCATGCAGTCGGTTGGCCAGCATCTTGGAGCTGACACCTAAAGTATCCGTTTCACGGGCCGCATAGATATCTGCCAGTACCACTTCGTCAGCTAAGGACAGTGCCTGAGCAAACTCCTCAAACAGCGCCTTGGTACGAGTGTATGTATGAGGCTGGAAGACGCACCATACCTTGTCATAGTGCATCTGCTTAGCTGCCGTCAAAGTGGCTTCGATCTCATCGGGATGATGAGCATAATCATCCACCACAGTCACGCCATGGAATAGCCCCTTCTTCTGGAAGCGACGATTGGTTCCGGTAAAATGGTCCAGACCGTCACGGATCTGCTCCCAGGAGATGCCCATATCTCTGGCGGCAGCAATGGCAGCCAGGGCATTCTCCACGTTGTGGGCACCGGGCACATGAAGCATCATAGACTGACGCTCACCGTCAGCTGTCACCACGGTAAAGGTGGCACGATCCATGGTATCAAAAGCGATATCCTCCACCCGATACTGAGACTCCTCTGCAGGACCTACGGTGATCACACGACAGGGCAATCCTTCCACCAGCTCCTGATAGTTCTCAATGCCGGTGTCGATGACGATAGCGCCCTCTGCAGGCACCAGTTCTGCAAAACGTCGGAAAGAATTGCGGATATCCTCCAGATCCTTAAAGAAATCCAGATGATCTTCTTTTACATTTAAAATAATAGCCAAGGTAGGATAGAAATCCAAAAAACTATTGGTATACTCACAGGCCTCGGTCAGCATGCAACCGGTGTGGCCAATGCGGATATTACCACCGATAGTAGGCAGAATGCCACCTACGGAAATGGTAGGATCCAGTTCTGTCTTCAACAAAATCTCTGCCAGCATGGAAGTGGTAGTGGTCTTACCATGAGTACCGGATACTGCAATGGCGGTCTCATAATTCTTCATCATCTGACCCAGCAGCTGGGCACGGCTCAGCAGAGGGATCTGCAGTTCCACCGCCCTCTGGTATTCGGCATTGTCCCCGTGGACAGCCGCTGTATAAACTACCGCGTCCATATCTTCGGTGATATGGTCCGCAGTCTGTCCCTCATAGATCACTGCCCCGTCCTGTTCCAAGCGATCGGTCAGAGGGCTCTTGTGCCAGTCGGAACCGCTGATGGCAAATCCTCTGTTTAACAGGATCTCCGCCAGGCCGCTCATACTGATACCACCGATACCGATAAAATGGATCTTTTTGGGCTGATCAAAATCTATCTGATACATATCTTATCTCCCTTAGATAGTTATTATCATTTTTACATATAAGTTGATTGCCATGGGCAAGCCAGCTTACCTCGCAGCTACGCTTTCTACTTTTCGTATATAAGTTGATTTCTCCGCGCTTCGCGCTCCCGCAATCACAACCGCATTCGCAATCCGCCCTATCGGGCTACTTGCTCATGTCGGTTTTGCTGTCATATATCCGCTGGCTACGGCAAGCCAGCTTGCCTCGCAGCGGCTGCATGACAGACTTATATACTACAGTATATCTGATTCCACCATTTTTCTCAACTGGTCTACTACATCTCCTGAATTTTTTCCAGATTCATCGATGGTGATGTCCGCATATTTCTCATAGAGCGGAACACGCTCCTCATAAAGATCCCGCAGCGTCATGCCATCACGCAGAACCACTCCGCGATCCACCAGGTTGCCCAGACGCTTTTCCAGATCCTCGTAACTTAATTTCAAATAAACGACGGTACCGATCTCAGACAGGTGCTCCATAGCCTCCTTGCCATAGATCACACTGCCACCAGGAGCAATGATGGCTCGGCCACCCTTTACCTGACTGTTGACACGGTTTTCCACCGCCATAAAGCCCTCCAATCCTTCGGTGGCGATGATCTCCTTTAAGAGACGTCCCTCCTCATGCTGGATCACCAGATCCGTATCGATAAACTGATATCCCAAACGCTTGGCCAGCAGCACACCAACGGTACTCTTGCCGGCGGCAGGCATACCGATCAGCGTAATATTATTCCAATTACCTTTCATTGTATGTTCTCCCTTGCACCTCATCATAAAGTGCCTGTTTCTTCTTTGCAGGGTCTGATCTCATCCCCTTCTTATTCTCTGTTATTTTCAAATTCCTCTTGGTGTTCCCGGAAAAATTGATAATACTGCCGCACATTTTTCAGCTGCGTCCAGGGCCTTACCGTCACCGGGCATTCGTCCAAGTCATAGGTCCTCGCATCCCGTATGGCCAGCATAAACGGGGAGTGGGTGGCGATGATAAACTGACATCCAAAAAAGCGTACCGAGTCTTCCAGAAAACGCACCAGCTCCTGCTGCCGTCCCGGCGACAGGCTGTTCTCCGGCTCATCCAGCAGATACAGTCCGTTCTCACGGATCTTTTCCGTAAAATACATAAAAGCACTTTCACCGTTAGAGCGCTCCTGCACATTGGCTGCCAAGTGTTCCCGCACAAATCGGGACTGGGTCGTCCTCTTGCGCCTGGCATCGTTGGCTCGTTTCAATTTTTCATAATCATCCAGAGACTCCATTCTCACAGGAGTACGTCCTTCTCTCAGGTCATAGTACTCTGCAAACATCTCTTCTCTGCGTCGATCGATCCCTGCATTGACATGACGAAGATCCAACATATAATCAAACACATCGTCACTGGTGATGATGCGGATCTCCTCCGGCAGCTCGCCATACCACTGTTCCCGGCACCGTTTCACATAGTCCGGAAAGAAACAGGATTTGTTGTAGGCCGAATCTCTCACCGCGCCAAGGCGTTCTGCCATCACATTGAGAGCTGTAGTCTTACCACTGCCGTTTCCTCCGTGAAGAATGGTCACCGGCGCCATCTGCAGACTCGTCAGATCCGATGAGGACAGCACCTGAAAGGGATAGAAATCCGTATAACAGGTTCGCTTCTGTTCCAGAAAAAAATCAAACTCCTGATCCCGGTCAGGAAACGTAAAACTTTTTAGATATTGCATATCCTGCCCCTCATTTGTGATCCTTTTCTCTGCATAACTCAAAGAGGGACGGCTATCCGCCGTCCCCATCTGTCATTCTACCAAGTAACGTCCGGCATGCGCCTTCTGCTTTTTGATCCTGTTTGATCTTACTGTGCTTCGGTCTCAGCTACGGTCTCATCTACCAGTACACCAGCCAGGTCACCTACCAGCATCTGAGTGGTATCATAGTTAGGCTTAGCATTCTGATATGCATTGTACTCATTGCGAACAGTGATACCGATGGCACCAGCGATCAGAGCCACTACTACAACAGCGCCGGCGATCATAGCAGTTCTGGTCTGCTTTGCCTTTTTCTTCTGCTGCTCCAGGATCTCTTTACGATTGGCCTTTTCCTCTTTATATTTATTGACCTTTTCTACGCTCATGGGTGTTACTTCCTTTCTTTGTTTCCTACCCGTCTCTCACCAGGTCTGATATGCATCAACACCCTGCAGGCGAGTTCATTGCCTAAGAGTATACTACAATTCGTGAAAAATGTAAATCTTTTTTGCAGTGTGAATGGAGAGGAAACCGCGTTTTTTATATGATTTTCCTCTTCCTTCCTTCTTTCTTTGAAAATCTAAGCAAAAAAACAACGGCTGTTCGGCCCGATTCGGTCAAACAGCCGTTTCCTATTCATAATTATCCAGGCGGAGAGTCTACCCTTCTGCAGATATTTACTCGCCCAGGATCAATCTGGCGGCGCCATAAATGCCGGCATCGTTGCCCAGAGTAGCCAGACGCAGCTCTGCCTTGGCCTTCTGTACATTCACATACTTTCTGTAGTGACCATCCAACACATCCAGCAGATACTGACCGGCCTTGCTGACACCACCACCGATGACAAAGCACTGAGGGTCGGTCACATGACTGATGTAAGCCATGGCCAGTCCCAGATACTTCATGCAACGATCCACGGTCTCGATAGCCAGAGCATCGCCGGCCTTGGCAGCATCCAGTACATTCTTAGCGTTGAGCTTTTCATAACGTCTCAGAGTACTGGGAGCGTCAGATTCTGCCAGCACCTTTTGGCCCATGCGACCGATACCGGTAGCAGAAGCGTACTGTTCCAGACAGCCGTGGCCACCGCAGTTGCAGGCAACAGGCTCGTCAGGATTTACAATGATGTGACCGCACTCACCAGCCATACCATAGCTGCCCACGATCAGCTTACCCTCTTCAATGATACCACAGCCCACACCGGTACCCAGTGTCAGCAATGCCATGCTGGTTGCTCCCTTACCGCCACCCTGCCACAGCTCACCTAAGGCTGCTGCGTTGGCATCATTTACTGCCTTCACTGTCACGCCATCCAGGTAAGCGGGAAGCTCTTTATCCAGATTCAGATCATATACGCCCAGATTTACCAGTGCATAAATATTGCCGTCGGGCATGACAGGTCCGGGAATACCCACACCAATACCGATCATATCACTGACTTTCATGCTATGCTTCGCCAATTCAGCCCGTACAGAATCTGCCATATCCTGATACAGCTTTTCCTTGCGGCCCTCTGTCCTAGTAGGAATGTCCCACTTGGCCAACAGGGTTCCATCCTCTTTAAACAGGCCAAACTTAATGGTGGTGCCGCCTACGTCGATGCCGATGCAATGTCTCATACTCTGTTTCCTCCTCCAGCTTTTCCTATATATTCTCCTGAAAGTTTAGGGATGTTTCGATAAAAATATTATAGAAGAATTCCATGACATTTACAAGGGGAAAATGCAGAAAAGAACTTGTGGTTGAACCAAAGATTTTCTCTGGACAATATACAAAAAGCATCTTCTTATGACGCCCAATGCATTTATCTATCCTTGCAGGGACGCTCTCGCTCCGTTGCGCGCATAGCGGTACATAAGGCTCGCAGCAACACTGCGTGTCACTGCTTGCCAAGTACCGATGGGCGCAAAGGCCCTGCGCCGGATAGATAAATGCATCGGGCTGCCATACGTCATCATTTAATATATGGAGCCCCTGTAAATCTGCTCAGAAATCTCCCTATT
>JAFYLG010000029.1 GCA_017537225.1 Lachnospiraceae bacterium | reverse complement strand
GGTAGGCGGTGACTTCGTTCCCGTAGGTCTGTCCCTGGGTGAAGCTGAGCCCGAGACCATCGAGCTGGGCGTTCCTGCCGTTCTGTTCTCTCGTCTGGTAACCGGCCCTCTGGCTGTTATCATTGCGTTTGTAGCAAGTATCGGTCTGTACGCTTAATTACATACTGTTTTTAAAGTAGGTTGACATGAAATTTTATTCCAAAATCGTAAGATTCACTCAGGATGCCCTGTACTTCCTGACTGAAGAAGACTGCAAATTCGTCTTCATCTTCAATGATGGCGCACCGGAAGAACTGGCCGAGATTTCCATCGTCCACACCGTTTCCCCTATGAACGAGGAACTGGAACCCGGTGACATCATGATCATTTGCAACAAGGTATACACCATTACAGCCATCGGCGATGAGGCTAGACACACCCTGCGTGAAATGGGGCATTGCACACTGTGCTTTAAGGGCGGCAGCGTGGCAGAGCGTCCCGGCATGATTATGCTGGAGGGCGAATCTGACCTGATGCCGGAGGATGTATTTGTAGGTGGTACCATCGAAATTCACTAATTTGAGGAGGCAAACTTAAAATGCTGAACTTGGATAAGAAACTGATCCAGTGCGAAGAGAATGGCAAGCAGATCATTTCCGGTATCGTAGGCGCTGGCCAGATGGGCCGTGGTATGGTATCTCAGATGGTTATGATGAAGGGTATCAAGCCCGGCATCGTTTCCGATATCATGATCGACAATGCCATCAATGCATTCAAGTATGCTGGTGTTGCTGAGGATGACATCGCTGTTGCCCGTACTCTGGAAGAGGCTAACGCTCTGATGGAGCAGGGCAAGTATGTTGCTACTGAGGATGCTAACATGATCTCTCAGGCCAACATGGTACAGTGTGTTATCGACGCTACCGGTGTTCCGGATGTAGGCGCACACGTGGCTACCACCGCCATGAAGAACAAGAAGCACTGCGTAATGCTGAACGTAGAAACCGATATCGTTATCGGTTCCTACTTAAAGAAGCTGGGTGATGAGAACGGCGTTATCTACACCGGTTCCGACGGTGATGAGCCCGGTGCTGTTATGCATCTGTATTCCTTTGCCAAGGCTATGGGTATGGATGTTAAGGTTATGGGTAAGGGTAAGAACAACAAGCTGGATTACGATTGCAATCCCGACACTGTTCTGGCCGAAGCTACTCGTCGTAAGATGAGCCCTAAGATGCTGTGTGCATTTAAGGATGGCACCAAGACCATGGTTGAGATGACTGCTATGTCCAACGCTACCGGTCTGGTTCCCGATGTAATCGGTGGCCACGGTCTGGTTGTTGAGCCCGGCGATGTTAAGGCTTTGAATGAGCTGTGCAAGCTGAAGGAAGACGGCGGCGTTATGAGCAAGCACGGTGTTGTTGAGTACGTAAACGGTATCGCTCCTGGCGTATTTGTTACCGTAGGTACTTCCAACGATGAGATCGCATACCAGATGGGTTACCACAGCATGGGTCCTGGCCCTCTGTGGACTCTGTATCGTCCTTACCACCTGTGCAACCTGGAGACTCCTCTGACTGTTGCCAGAGCAGTTCTGGAAGGTGAGCCTACCATTATCCCTCTGGGTGAGCCCGTTTCCGAGTGTATCACCAGAGCTAAGGTAGATCTGAAGGCTGGTCAGATGATCGACGGTATCGGCGGTTACACCACCTATGCTTCTATCGCTACTGCTTCTGAGACCAGAGAAAAGGGTTATGTTCCTTACGGTCTGGTAACCAAGAACGCCAAGATGCTGAAAGACTGCAAGAAGGGCGAGATGATTACCTGGGATATGATCGAACTGGATACCAACACTTTGATCTACAAGCTGCGTAAAGAGCAGGATGCCATGTATGGCTACAGCGTTCTGAAGTAATTCAAACAAGAATAGCATACTGCATCTAACATAAGCAGGCTGCCCGTGAGGGCAGCCTGTTTTTACGTTGCGTCAGCAAAGAGAGACATGCGCACTGCTTACAAACACAACGGCATGTTGCGTCTAAGGATTATTTGGCGAATGAGTTTCGCTATACATAAAAAAATGTGATTTAGTACAAGAAAATAAAGAGAATGATAATGAATTTCTGCGTATATAGGGATGGAATTTCGCTATACAAGAAAAAAGAATGCTGAGCGAGATAAAATCGAGAAATATATGGTACTAAATCTTGATAAAAATTGTATAGCGAGAAAAACAGGGATTTTAGTGGATTTATTTGTGTGTAATCAAGAAAAACTTGTACCAAATCAGAGATTATTTGCTATAGCGAGATGAGAAGAAAAAGAGTGATTAGATTGTAGATTTCATGGAAAGTTCATTGTATTTTTTGTGTGTAATATAGTAAAATAAAGTAAAAGGAAAAGAAAAGTACAAATCGTAGGTAAAATACAAGAAGTAGGAGCGATCAACCATGAAACTGCAATTGGATCTGACAAAAGAATATGGTTTGGTTTTGGAAGGCGGCGGTGCCAAAGGTGCCTATCAGATCGGTGCCTGGAAAGCGCTGAAAGAAGCAGGAGTCAAGATCAAAGGTCTCTCCGGTGTATCAGTAGGTGCCCTGAACGGTGCCATGATCTGTATGGATGATCTGGCTAAGGCGGAGGAGATCTGGGAGAACATATCTTACTCCCAGGTCATGGATGTAGACGATGAGCAGATGGATCGACTGACGCGTCGTGATCTGAAAAATTTGAATCTGAACAGTGTGGTTCAGGATGCGTTGAAATTGATCAAGGATAAGGGAGTGGATATTACGCCTCTGAAGAATATGATCGCTGATCTCTGTGACGAAGATGTGATTCGTAATTCTGAAATGGATTTTTATATTGTGACGTATTCTCTGTCGGATCGTCAGCGGATCGATATCAATGCCAAGGATGTGCCAGAGGGGCTGATTCCGGATATGTTGCTGGCCAGTGCGTATTTGCCAGTATTTAAGAGGGAGAAACTTCATGGAAAGCACTATATGGATGGCGGTGGTTGGGACCGGGTACCGATAGACTCCTTGATCAGCCGTGGATATGAAAATATTATTGTACTGAGAATTTTTGGTTGGGGCATTGAGAAGCCTGTAAAAATTCCCGGGCATGTACAGATCATAGACATTGCTCCCAGGCAGGACTTGGGAGGCATCTTAGAATTTGATGCTGCCCGCAGCTGTAGAAACATGCAGTTGGGATATTTTGATGCCAAGAGAGCGCTCTATGGTTTGGCAGGTGAGGATTATTATCTGGATATGGTACTGACGGAAGAAGAAGCCTACGAACGAATCCTGCCCATAGGAAAGAAGTACCTACAGTCCATATATGTGCGCCTGGAAGAAGAATCACGTCGCAAAGCAGAACAAAAAGACGTGGGAACTGAGGCAAAAAAATGGATCGAAGAGCATTTGGAGCCTCATATTGAGAGGACTTTGGAAAAACTGGGAGAGAAGAAAACAGATCTTCGCCGGGTCCATGAGGATATTTTGCCGGAAATGGCAAGAAAATTGTTGAAAAACCGTAGTTGGACCTATACAGATCTGTATGTAAAGTGTCTGGAGCAGGCAGCTTCGGGTTATGGAATCCCAGTGTTTGCAATTTATACAGAGGAGCAGTTGTTAGAACAAATCAGCAAAAAAAGAGAATTATATATGCTGGAAGGCGAAATGTTGCCGGAATGGGATGTGCTTTGCTATGAAAGATGACCTTTTTGAATAAGTACTTGCTTTTTATGCAGGCAGGCCTTACAATAGGAAATACGTGTAAGGAGGGGGCTTGTAGTGAAGTACAGATTTGAGATCGAACAATTTACAGCCAAAAAAAAGCTGCCCCGTGATGAGCGATACGATATCACTCAGTATATTCATTCGCTGACAGTAGAGGCAGAGGATCCAAAGAAGGCATTTCGTCGTTTGACAGATATGGTCAATGGTCGTATGTCCAGAGATAGTGGGGTGGAGCAAGCCACCATTACCCTACCGGATTATGGCAGCTGTCAGCTGGTGCTGCGAATTTTGGCTGAGTAGGTAAGTATATCGTATCAGAGAATAAATCAGGGAGTGTAGTCTGACGAGACTGCACTCCCTGTTGTTGTATGAGAAAAAGTGTCAAGTTCTTATAGAATCATCACAATGATCATGAAAACAAGAAATCATCCTTGGGAATAGAAGTTTTCTAATTCGTCTACATTCATTTTGTGTAGATAGGTATCCCCAATACGGCGGGGGATCACCAGAGTGATCGTTTGACCGGAACGTTTTTTGTCTCGCAGGATCATCTGGCACAGGTCTTTGGTAGAATACTCACATTTGGTAGGAAGATCATATTTGCGAAGAAGGCCACAAATGCGATCAGTCATATCCTCTTTGGCCAGACCGGTAGCATAAGCGCAACGAGCAACAGCAACCAGACCTATGGCAACAGCATAGCCGTGACCAATGGAATAATCACTGAGTTTTTCGATGGCATGAGCCAGCGTGTGTCCAAGATTTAGTAGCTGACGGGCACCGGTATCAAATTCGTCTGCCATCACCAGATCTTTTTTGCTGGCTACACAGCGATAGATGATCTCTTCCAGATGTTCGTGGGAATCCTCGTTCTCTAACAATTCAAAGAGCTGGGCATCAGACAAAACGCCATACTTGATCACTACGGCCATGCCGGAAGAAAATTCCTGGGCGGGAAGTGTGGCAAGAGT
>JAFYLG010000028.1 GCA_017537225.1 Lachnospiraceae bacterium | reverse complement strand
GTAAAAAGCAGCGCCGCCGACTCGCCAAGAATACGACCGACAGACAGGATGCATCCGGTGATAACACCATCCACACAACCCGGCAGGACTACGGTGCGAACCACACGCCATTTCCCGGCTCCCAGACCAAAGGCACCCTCTCGGTAGGACTGAGGAACCGTTTTTAAGCTCTCTTGTGTAGTGCGCATAATGGTGGGAAGATTCATAATCACCAGCGTCAGCGCGCCGGCCATCAGGCAGGTTCCCATGCGGTTGGAAAATAGCAGCATACCTACCAGGCCGTAGATGATGGAGGGAATGCCGGAAAGAGTTTCGGCAGCATATTCGATCATGGCAACGACCTTTTTGTTGGCTGCGTACTCCGTCAGGTAGATGGCCGCTCCCACGCCTAAGGGAAGAACAATCAGCAGCGTTGCCAGCACAATATATACGGTATTTAAAATATCAGGCAAGATACCGATGCGTTCTGTCAGATAACTGGGTGTGGTGGACAAAAGCTGCCATGTGATATTGGGAATGCCCTGTACCAGCACATAGATCAAAAGAAACAACACTAATGCTGCTGTCAGTGAGACGGACAACAGCATCAATGTTTTCATCAGCACTTCATATCCTTTTCTCTTTTTAGACAATGATTGATTTAACATAAGCTATTCCTTTTCTCTCTTGAGGAAGAAGTTCAGCGTGGCATTGATCAGCATGATAAACAGGAATAATACCAAAGCGATGGAAAACAGGGCCTGACGCTGCAAACCACTGGAATAGGACATCTCGCTGGATACTGCCGTGGTCAGGAAGCGAACGCTCTGAAACAGAGAATCAGGCATATTAGGTACATTTCCGGCAACCATCATCACCGCCATAGCCTCTCCGATGGCACGTCCTACCCCCAGCACAACGGAAGCTGCGATGCCGCTCTTGGCGGCAGGGACAGAAACTTTGAAATAGGTTTCGATGGGAGTGGCTCCCAATGCCAGGGAGGCATCCTCATATTCCTTGGGAACGGCGTCCAACGCCGTGATGGACATCTTAATAATAGACGGCAGGATCATAATGGCTAACACAATAATGGCCGCCAGCAGGCTTGCTCCGTCCGGTACACCAAACAGGATGCGGATTCCGGGGATCAACACCAGCATACCTACCAAACCATACACGACAGAGGGGATACCAGCCAGCAGGCTGACAGCAGACTGCATCACCGATTTTATCTTGGGAGATGCCAGTTTGGACAGATATACCGCTGTCATAAAACCAACAGGCACGCCGATGGCAATGGCACCGGCAGTTCCGTAAATGCTGGTCAGGATAAAGGGCAGGATTCCGTATTTCGGTTCAGATGCTGTGGATGCCCATTCTTCGCCAAACAGAAAATCTACCAGTCCAATCTTACTAATAGCAGGAATACCGGAAATCACCAGATACACGGTAATCAGTAAGACACAGCCTACGGTAATCAGGCCAAGCAGCAAAAAAAAGATGTGAATCATACGCTCGGTATATTTTTTCCACTCACGTTTCGGCGCTTTCTGACAGACTAAATTTACGGCTTCTATTCTGGCTTCTAAGAGCTTATCCTGAATTTCTTTGGCATTTTCTTCGTAGGGACGATATTCTCGTTTTTTCATAAAAGCTTCCTCATAGCAGAGTAGCGACGGTTAGTAGCATAACCGTCGCATCGGTGTGTCTTAGTTTGCGGGAACCACACCAGCTGCAGAAATGATGTCATTTGCGTCAGCAGAGGTGATGTAGGTAAAGAACTTAAATGCGGCATCACTCAGCGCGGTGTCAGCCTTGGTTACCAGTACGAAGGGACGCTGTACCACATAGCTTCCATTCTTGATATTATTCTCAGTGGGAGCCACACCGTCCACAGTCACAGCCTTTACGGTGTCCTTTACAGAAGCCACAGAAGCGTAGCCGATAGCACCGGGGTTCTGGGAAACCGTGGTGATCACATCACCGGTAGAGGTAAGCTCCTGACGATATTTGCAGGCATCCTCTGTATCGGTGATAGACTCAAAACCATCGCGAGTACCGGAGCCGGCTTCACGGCCGATGAGAACGATTTCAGCATCATTACCTCCGACTTCAGACCAGTTGGTGATCTCGCCGGTGTAGATCTTTGCGATGGTCTCCAGGCTCAGATCGGAAACGGGATTTTCCGGGTTTACGATAATAGCAATGCCGTCATAAGCCAGAATGGTACCACTCAGACCGGCTTCCTTTTCTTCTGCCTTCAGATCGCGGGAGGAAAGACCGATGTCACAGCGCCCCTCCTGAACTGCCTTGATACCGGGACCGGAACCGGTAGGATTATAAGTAAAGCTGATGCCGGTATCATTCTGGAAAGCCTCGCCCAGCGCACCGATCACCTTCTCCATAGAGGTGGAACCATCGGTGGATACAGAACCAGTGGTTTCGCTGCTGCAGCCAGTTAACATGGAGAGAGCCAGAGCTCCAATCATCAGCATAGTAATCATCTTTTTCATTATCATGTCTCCTTTCAGACAACAATTTCTATTTGTTTTTCTTGCTACAGTTGTCATTTTAGGGTCCTAATGTGAAATCAAAAATACAAGAAATGTGAAATCTAAGTCAAATCGCAAAAAGAAAATGGGAGCGTTGCTCCTGTACGGCAGCTACGCTATGCCAGTAATATTCTCATACTTCCTTATTGAAAACGACGCTGTGTCAGGTTCTTTTTACAGGATTCAACTTGAAATGGCAGGGAAGTGGTGATACAGTAGTCTTGTATCTTAGATTACGAAAGAACGTATCATTTTCTGTAAAGAAAGGAAAACGAAATGAAGAAGAATGGCGAAGTACCTTTGCTTGCCCTGCTGGTTAGCACGGCCCTTCTCATTACGTCACTGATCGCCGGAGACTTTGGCGAAAGCCTGGCGGGTATCAAGACCATCCTGCTGTCACCGGCCCAGCTGACCATAGATTATTTTAAAATTGGAACCGTAGGAGGCACCTTCTTAAACGTGGCCCTGGTGGGATATGCCTGTGTTTTGCTGCTGATCCACGGTCGTGAGTACGCTTCCGGACCGTCGCTGATGGCCTATTTTCTTACCATCGGATTTAGCTTCTTTGGCATCAACATTATGAATATCTGGCCCCTCTTTGCGGGAACCTGGCTTTATGCCAGGGTATTTAAAAAGAGCTTCGCCTCTCAGGTGAATATGGCCATGTTTGCCACCTCCCTGGTGCCCTTTGTCAGTGAGATGGTGGTTCGCTATCCTGCCTTCGCAGGAGTGCCGGGAGAAACGGGGCTGCGTATCCTGTCTGCCATCCTGATCGGTATGCTGTGTGGATTTTTGCTTCCCATCCTGTGTGTTCACGGCCCTAACCTACATAAGGGATATTCCCTGTACAATGCGGCATCGGTCTCCGGTTTTATCGCTATCGTACTGTTTGCCATACTGTTTCGGGCAGCCGGTTATGAGAGTCCCACCAACACGGACATCGGAGTTTCTTATCCTGTCATTTCCATAGGCTTTGCCGTGACGGTATCCTGTCTGATGATACTGGCGGGATTTTGGATGAATGGTAGATCGTTCCGAGGATACAGGGAGGTAGCATTTAGCACCGCCCATCAGGTGGACTTTGTAAAGAGTAACGGCTTTGCGGTGACGCTGATCAATATCGGCACGGTTGGTTTGGCAGCAACCCTCTATTACTTTGTGACCGGAGCGCCCTTTACCGGCCCTACGGTAGGCTGTATCGTGTGCCTGCTGGCGGTGGCTCCCTGCGGAACCACAGTAATCAATCTGCTGCCCATTATGGCAGGCTATGCCATTGCTGCCAGCTTCTGTAGTTTTGAACTGAGTACTCAGGCCATTGCGGTGGGACTTTGCTTTGCAGGCGCTCTGTCTCCTATCGCCGGACGATACGGAAGCCTGTGCGGTGTGGCAGCAGGTCTTATGCATGCCTGTATCGTGACCACCGTGGTCACCTTCCACGGCGGTTTCTGCCTGTACAACGGTGGTTTTACCGCAGGTGTGGTTGCTATTTTCCTGGTTCCGATTTTGGAGGCGTTTTTTACGCCGAATCATAAGATCGCAATGTTGCCCTTACCAAAAGATCGGATCAATATTGGACAAAATTAAAGAATATTGGTTGGGTTTATTTTCTCGTATCTATAAAGAAAGCTGTATCCAGCCACCGGTCTCGCGGTGGGGGATACAGCTTTCTTTATAATAAAAGTGCTGGGTATTCTGATGCTGTCAGAATCTGTAACAAAAAGGATGGAGCAAAGATATAGAAAAACCATGGAGGTGAGGACTCAAGAACGCGGCTGTTCCGTTCGCTCCTTGCGATAGTCAGAAGGGGAGATCCCTTTTTGTTTTTTAAAGATCCGGCTGAAATACAGTGGATTGTCATATCCGATGATAGCAGCAATCTCTGTCATATTATAGTCGGTGGTCTCCAGCAGGTTGACCGCATTGTTGATGCGCAAGGCCAGAATGTACTGCATGGGAGATTGTTTGGTGACTAGTTTAAAATTACGCAGAAACCAGCTGACGCTCATGCCCCTGGACTGGGCATACTCTTCAATACTGATGGATTCATTGTAATGTTCATTGAAATATTTGCAGGCATATTCTATCTCTTCCTGTAGGTAAGAGTTGACAGAGGGGCGATGCTCTTGTCGGCTGCGCTGCACCAAAAGAAAAATCTGCCGCAGATACATGGCAAGAAGTTCTTGATAACCCACCCGACAAGTCTGAAGTTCCTGGATCATTTCTTTAAAGAGATACGTATATATGGCGGAGGAGCCACAGAAAAAAACATTGGTATCTGTAGGAATTTCGTAGGAGCGCAAGATTTGTTTGACTTGACTGCCAGTAAAATGAACCCAGAAGATTTCAGGTTTATCTTTGCCAAAATATTCGTAGTGCTGCTCCTGACGAGGCAAAAACAGGACCATGTGTCCGGCGGTGACTTCGTGCACTTTTTTGTTCAGACGGAAATAAGCCTTGCCAGAAGCCACATACAGCAGCTGATAGTCGATGCGTCCCTTAGGTCGCCAGGTAGGCAAGTTGAATTTGTTACGTAGACGGTAGGTACCGCAACTGCCTACGATCAATGGCTGAGATTTGTCCTGAAAGGGAAGACGGGAATGGTTCAGATAGCCGGAGTTAATATACACGAAAACACCTCCTTTTCTTAATCATATCATTTTGTGCATGTTTTGTCTAATCCTGTTCATTTATTTTTTGCGATAAAATTTTTACAATATGGATAGAAATGATGAGATCGGAATCTCAACCCTTTAAGGAGGAAATACACATGATCGTACCCGCCTACTACGAAGATCTGAAAACCTTGCATTTGGGCACTCTGCCCAATCGCGCCTACTACATTCCGGCTTCTGTCCGTCGAGACGATCTGGTGGAGCATAGAGAACGTTCGGATCGCTTTCAACTGTTAAACGACAGCTGGACCTTCCGGTATTTTTCCAGCATTCACGATCTGACTGAGAAGTTTTACGAGACGGAGTTTGACGCAGCTGCATGGGACACCATTCCCGTACCCAGTGTATGGCAGAATCACGGCTATGACCGTCATCAGTACACCAACATTCGCTATCCCTTTCCCGCTGATCCCCCCTATGTTCCGGTAGATAACCCCTGCGGTGCCTACCGATATACCTTTGAATATGAGCCGGAGGAGGCAGCGCCCCGGGCCCATCTGAATTTTGAGGGCGTTGACTCCTGTTTTTATGTATGGCTCAACGGCCAGTGGGTGGGATACAGTCAGGTATCCCACTCTACCTCCGAGTTTGATGTGACAAAATTTCTGCGTCCCGGTACCAACACTCTGGCAGTCCTGGTACTGAAATGGTGTGACGGCAGTTATTTGGAAGATCAGGACAAATTCCGTACTTCCGGTATTTTCCGCGATGTGTATCTTCTGAAACGCCCTGAGCGCAGCGTTAGAGACTATTTTACCACCACCACTTTGGATGGGGAGGAGACTGTAGTCTGCGTCCGCCTGGCTTATACAGGAGAGGCCGTACCTACCCAGATCAAGCTGTACAGCGCCGACGGCCAGTGTGTGGCTGGTGCGGTTGCCGAAGTACAGGACGGAGGAGAGTACACCCATCAGGTACGGATGACTGTGAAGGATCCGATTTTGTGGAATCAGGAGCAGCCCTATCTGTACACTCTGGTGATGGAGACTCCGGATGAGGTGATCACCGACCGTGTGGGTCTGCGAGAGATCCATACCGAAAATAATCAGGTCTTTGTCAATGGCAGTCCTATCAAGTTCCGCGGCGTTAACCGCCATGATTCCGATCCTGTTACCGGACCGGTGATCAGCGTAGAACAAATGAAGCGGGATCTGCAGATGATCAGAGAATACAATTTCAATGCTATCCGCACCAGTCATTACCCCAATGCCCCCATGTTTTATCAGCTGTGTGATCAGTACGGTTTTATGGTCATTGACGAAGCAGACCACGAGAGCCACGGCGCTTCTTCTCTGTATTGCAAGGATAATGAGATCTGGGAAAACCACGTAGAGCGTTGGAACGAGCCCTTTGCTGATAATCCGGATTTCCTGGAGGCCACCATGGATCGCACCCAGCGTTGTGTCCACAGAGATAAGAATCGTCCCAGTGTTATTTGCTGGTCCATGGGCAATGAGAGTGCCTATGGTTGTTGCTTCGAAGCAGCCCTGGCCTGGACCAAGGATTTTGATCCTGCCAGACTGACCCACTATGAGTCTGCTCAGTATCGCAGCCACAAGCGCAAATACGATTTTTCCAATATCGATCTGTATAGTAACATGTACCCTTCCCTGGAGACGCTGCAGGCCTACGTTGACAGCAATCCAGATAAGCCCTACCTGATGTGTGAGTATGCTCACGCCATGGGCAATGGCCCTGGAGACCTGGAGGACTACTGGCAGTTTATTCAGGCCAATGATGTGATGAGTGGCGGCTTTGTGTGGGAATGGTGTGATCATGCCATCTACGCCGGTCAGGCAGAGAATGGAAAAACCAAGTATCTTTACGGTGGAGATCATGGAGAATACCCACACGATGGAAACTTCTGCGTAGACGGCCTGGTATATCCGGACCGCCGCCCTCACACCGGTTTGATGGAATACAAGAACATCCATCGCCCTGCCCGTGTGACATCTTATGATGCCAAAAACGGCCAGTTGACCCTGCATAATTACATGGATTTTGTATCCTTGTCCGATTACATAGTAGGAACCTACGAGTTGAATTGCGATGGCAGAATCGTATCCTGTGGCCAGCTGGAAAACATCCCCGCAGTAGCCCCCCATGGTGATGGCACCATGACCCTGAAGCTGGATGTTCCGGAAAAGGGAAGATGCTATTTAAAGGTTGTTTATCTGCTGAGGGAAGCGACTGAGTTGTTGCCTGAGGGCTTTTGTCTGGGATTTGATGAGGTACCTTTGGTTAACGCCGACGGTAGAAATCAGACTGCCCTGCAGATGTGGGAGTCCCAGACGGTGACGAAGGACAGCATCCGTGTGGAAGAGACTGATCGTTACCTTACTATCACTGCTCAGACGTTTACCTATCGCTATGATAAACTGACCGGCATGTTCTGTGAGATGACCTACCAGGGACAGAAGCTGGCAGATCGCCCCATGGATCTGAACATTTGGAGAGCTCCTACCGATAATGACCGTAAGTTAAAGCTGCACTGGATGGATGCCTGCTACGATAGAGCCGTGACAAGAGCTTACGGAACCTGTTGCATCGCTACAGGTAACGAGGTGAAAATCTACACAGAGGCATCCATTGCAGCCATTTACCTTCAGCCCTTTATCCGCGTGAAACTGGATTGGACTATTAGCGCCACCGGTGCTATCACTGTAGATATTCGGGCCAAGAGAAATCCGGAGTTCCCAGAGCTGCCTCGATTTGGTCTGCGCCTGTTTTTACCGAAAGCCCTGGAGGATGTGACCTACTATGGCTTGGGTCCCATGGAAAACTATGTGGACAAACGTCAGGCTGCTTACCATGGCTTGTTTAAGAATACGGTGTCCGGTCTTCATGAAGATTATATTCGTCCCCAGGAAAATGGAGCTCATGGTGATTGCGATTACGCTGTTCTGGAGAGTGACAGCCTGCGCATGACTGTGGTTGGCACGGATGGATTTAGCTTCAATGCTTCCCACTACACCCAGGAGGAGCTGACTGAGAAGGGCCACAACTACGAGTTGGAAGAGTGTGGCAGCACAGTATTGTGTCTGGACTATCGTCAAAACGGCATCGGTTCTGCCAGCTGCGGTCCGGATCTGAAAGAAAAGTATAAGCTGGCGGATGAAGTGATCGATTTTAGCATCTGTATGATCCCTGAAAGCAAGTAAGAAGAAAGATGTTCAGGGAATAAGAGATAAAATTCTGCGGCCGGTGGGAAATCCAGGGAGGATGCCTGGATCTGGCCGCAGAAATCAAATGATATTTTGGAGGAGAGTTTTATGGAAGACAAGAGATATTTAAAATGGTACCACAAAATAGGTTACGGTTCCGGTGATATTGCCGGCAATGTGGTATATGCGCTGCTGACGCACTTTGTTATGTTCTATCTGACCAGCATTATCGGTATGAATATTGGTATTGTTGGTACTTTGATCGCCATCTCCAAGGTCTTTGACGGTGTGACCGACGTTTTCTTTGGTTCTATGATCGATAAGACCAAGTCCAAGTTGGGTAAGGCTCGCCCTTGGATGATCTATGGCTATGCAGGCTGTGCTGTCAGCCTGGCAGCCATCTTTATGGTGCCTCAGTCCTGGGGATCCACCGCCCAGTATGCCTACTTCTTTATTGCCTACAACATGCTGAATGCTGTTTTCTACACAGCCAATAACATTGCGTATTCTGCTTTGACTGCGTTGATCACCAAGAATGGTGCAGAGCGCGTACAGCTGGGTTCCATTCGATTCATGTTCGCTTATGGTACCAGCATGCTGATCCAGGCAGTCACCGTAGGGCTGGTAGAAGCTATGGGCGGCGGCGCTGCAGGATGGAGAAACATGGCTATTATCTATGCCATCATCGGTCTGATCATTAACACCATCTCTGGTCTGTCGGTAAAGGAACTGCCGGAAGAGGAAGCAGACAATAGTGTTGTTGAAACTGCGGATGTAAGATGTCAGGAAGAAAAGTACACGATGCGTCAGGCTGCCAAGCTGCTGTTGGCAAATAAGTATTATCTGCTGATCTGTGGAGTTTATATTTTGGCTCAGATCTACAGTGCCATGTTGGGCATGGGTCTTTACTACATGACATATATTATGGGCAACGCAGAATTGTTGGGAAGCTTCTCTGTAGCGCTGAATGCACCAGTGATCGCAGGTCTGTTGCTGACTCCCATCCTGGTACAGAAAATGGGCGGTATGTACAAGCTGAATATGATTGGATATGTGATCGGTACGCTGGGCCGTGGTTTGGTGATCGTAGCAGCGTATATGGGCAATCTGCCTTTGATGCTGTTAGCCACCGCCGTTGGTGCCATCGGTATTAGCCCTCTGCAGGGTGACTTAAATGCACTGATTGCAGAATGCTCCGAGTATACCTTCCTGTCCAAGAATAAGCGAATTGATGGTACGATGTACTCTTGCTCCTCTTTGGGAACCAAGATTGGCGGCGGTCTGGGAACTGCTATCTGTGGTTGGATGCTGGCAGCGGCTGGTTTTGTAGAGAAGGCAGCAGTACAGCCTCAGGGAGCGATGAATATGCTGCAGGTGCTGTACCTGTGGATGCCCATGATCCTGAATTTTGTAATTTTGATCCTGTTGTCTAAGTTGAAGGTAGAGCAGACCAATGCTCGTCTGCGTGCCGGAAGGGCGGCATAATATGAAACAAACCTACGTATTTTCGGCTCCTGGCCGCACAGAGATCGGCGGCAATCATACCGACCACCAGCACGGCTGCGTGCTGGCGGCAGCGGTGGATTTGGAGACGGTGGCAAAGGTAACATTGAATGGAACCGATTGTATTGTGGTACAGTCGGAGGGATATCCTCTGGTGGCAGTGGATTTGGCAGATTTGTCCGTTCATGAGGAAGAAAAAAATACTACCGCCGCACTGGTGCGAGGTGTAGCATCTGCCTTTGCCAAGCGCGGTGCCAGCTTGCAGGGTTTTGATGCAGAGATACGTTCTGATGTGCTGCCCGGCAGTGGTCTCAGTTCTTCTGCTGCCTTCGAGGTGCTTATGGGGACCATCTGCAACGAACTGTTTTATAACAGTAGGTTGACCCCTATGGAGGTGGCTCAGATTGGTCAGTACGCTGAGAATGTGTACTTTGGAAAGCCCTGTGGACTGATGGATCAGATGGCCTCTGCAGTGGGAGGTACCGTGTTCATCGATTTTGAAGATACGGATGCACCTATGGTGTTGCGTATGGATTTTGACTTACAAAAGGCTGGATACGCTTTATGCATCATTGACAGTGGTGCAGACCATGCGGATTTAACCGATGAGTATGCAGCGATCCCGGGAGAGTTGGGTCAGATTTGTCAGTTCTTTGGTAAGAACTTCTTACGTCAGATCCCGGAGAAAGAGTTTTATCGTGGTTTGCCGCAGCTGAGGGGCCAGGTATCTGACCGGGCGATCCTGAGAGCAATGCATGTTTATCAGGAGAATCATCGTGTGTTGCAGCAGGTGCAGGCACTGAAGAAGAATGATGTGGATATCTTCCTGCATCTGGTGAAAGAGTCTGGACGCAGTTCCTGGATGTATCTGCAAAATATCACCCCTGCCGGTGCCATTTTACATCAAGAGGTGGCGGTAGTCCTTGCTCTGTGTGATCATTTGTTGCAGGGAAGAGGCGCGTATCGTGTCCATGGCGGCGGATTTGCAGGAACAGTGCAGGCTTTTGTACCGCTGGAGTTGCTGGATGAATTTTGTGCAGACATGGAGAGGGTATTGGGCAGTGGCAAATGTCATGTGTTGAATATCCGACCTCAGGGAGGTGTGAGAGTACAGTGATGGGACAATCGGTCAGTGAACGATCCGTTAATGAATACATTTCCGCTTTGGTACAATATGGTTTGACAAAGGGATTGATCGAACCTTGTGACAAGGCGTTTCTCATAAATCAGTTGCTGGCCTCCTTGCAACTGGACGGTTATGAACCGGTGCCCGCCAGAAGTATGCCCTTGGAGGAAATCCTTCAGGGCCTTCTGGATGACGCAGTTTGCCGAGGAGTGATCCCGAACGACAGTGTCAGTCGAGATTTGCTGGACACCAAGCTGATGGGATTTTTGACACCACCTCCCAGAGAGGTGCGCGGTCGATTTGCACAGTTGTATGCACAGTCTCCACAACAGGCCACCGATTGGTACTATCAGCTTTCTCAGGATACAGACTATATTCGTCGATATCGCATCCAGAAGGATATCCGTTGGAAGACAGCCACGGAGTATGGCAATCTGGATATTACCATCAATTTGAGCAAGCCGGAAAAGGATCCCCATGCCATCGCCGCTGCCAGGACAGCTCCTCAGTCCGGATATCCCAAATGTCAGCTGTGTGTAGAAAACGAAGGCTATGCCGGACGAATGAATCATCCTGCCAGGGAGAATCATCGAATCATTCCTATCACCATTGCCGGGGCAGACTGGTATCTGCAGTACAGCCCCTATGTATATTACAACGAGCACTGTATCGTATTAAACAGTGAGCACACTCCTATGGTCATTGATCGGGCGGCTTTTGGTAAGCTGTTGGACTTTGTTACCCTGTTTCCTCACTATTTCGTGGGAAGCAACGCCGATCTTCCCATTGTGGGTGGCAGTATTTTGAGTCATGAGCATTTTCAAGGCGGCTGTTACAGCTTTCCTATGGAGCGTGCAACGGTGGAGCGACAGATAACCTTTGTGGGGTATGAAGAGGTGGAAGCCGGCATTGTGAAATGGCCCATGAGTGTGATCCGCCTGAAAAGCCCAGACAGAGAACGACTGGAGGAACTGGCAGACAAGATCTTGGGATGCTGGCGCGGATATACCGATGAGGAAGCTTTTATTTATGCAGAGACGGACGGTGTGCCTCATAATACCATTACGCCCATTGCCCGTCGCCGGGGAAAGGACTACGAGTTGGACCTGGTGCTGCGCAACAATATCACCACCAAGGAGCATCCTCTTGGGGTGTATCATCCTCACGCAGAACTGCACCACATCAAGAAAGAAAATATCGGTCTCATCGAGGTGATGGGACTGGCCATTCTGCCTGCTCGTCTGAAACAGGAGATGGAGAATTTGGGGGCTGCGATTCTGGGAGGACATCCTCTGACCGGAGAACTAGAAAAGCATGCCGACTGGGTGAAGGAGATGAAGGAGAGACATACTTTCACATCGGAGAATACGGAAGCTATTTTGAAAGTGGAAGTGGGCAAGGTATTTGCCCGGGTACTGGAACATGCCGGAGTGTATAAGCGAACTCGAGAGGGCGCCGCTGCTTTTGGGCGATTCATAGAATATGTAAATCGGAGGATTAACGCATGAATGTATTGGTGACTGGTGGAGCTGGATATATTGGAAGCCACACAGTGGTGGAGCTTATAAATGCCAGACATCAAGTAATTGTGGTAGATGATCTGTCCAATGCCAGAATCGATGTCTTAGACCGCATTGAGGAGATCTGTGGAAGACGACCGGAGTTCTATCAGATGGATTGTGCCGATAAAAATCGTCTGCAGCAGGTGTTCATTCATCATAGGATCGATGCTGTGATCCATTTTGCAGGTTTCAAAGCTGTGGGAGAAAGTGTAAAAAAGCCTCTTGCTTATTATCGAAATAATCTGGACAGCACCATGACCTTGCTGGAAGTGATGGAGGAATTCGGCTGCCGGAAGCTGGTCTTTTCCTCTTCGGCTACAGTGTATGGACCAGATAATCCCCATCCATATAAAGAGAGTATGCCGGCGGTATGTTCCGCCAGTCCCTACGGCTGGACCAAAGTAATGATCGAGCGGATTTTAAAAGATTATGCGACAGCGCACCCGAATTTCTGCGCCGTGCTGCTTCGTTATTTCAATCCCATCGGAGCTCATGTTTCCGGCCTGCTGGGGGATGATCCCAATGGAATCCCCAACAACCTTATGCCTTATATTGGTCGTGTGGCCGGAGGAAAGCTGGAACGACTAACGATATTTGGTGGAGACTATCCCACACCGGACGGAACCTGTCAGCGAGATTATCTTCACGTGGTAGATTTGGCGATCGGTCATCTGAAAGCTTTGGAGTATGCAGAATCCAATCACGGAGCGGAGGCAATCAACCTGGGAACAGGCAAGGGAACTTCCGTATTGGAATTAGTATATGCTTTCCAGAAAGTCAGTGGAATACAGGTTCCCTACGTGATCGGTCCTCGCAGAGAAGGAGATTTGCCTGCGTTTTGGGCGGATGCAGAGAAGGCAAAACGTCTGTTAGGCTGGGAAGCCATGTACACGGTGGAAGATATGTGCCGAAGCACTTGGAATTTTGTGCGGAAAAATAAATAGATTATAAGATTTCCTTCCTTTGATAGATATGTAAAAAGACTATATGGGTGACCACACTTGATGGTAAGAACAAGTTGCTGGGAACCCATATAGTCTTTTTTGGTGTTGTGAGAAAAACTCATCCTCCAATAAATACGTCCATCAAAATCATCAAGACCACGCCTCCTAACAGTGCATAAGTAGCGATGCGTTCGTTACCATTACTGTGGGTCTCAGGGATCATTTCATCACTGATGACATAGAGCATGGTGCCTCCGGCAAAGGCCAGGGCAAAAGGCAGGATGGCGCCGGAGATGCCGGCGGCAAAGTAGCCAACAAAAGTGCCGATGACTTCCACCACGCCGGTGAGGGAAGCGATGAACAGGGTGCGGCCCTTGCTGACACCGTTTAACAGCATGGGAGAGATGATGATCATACCCTCGGGGATATTCTGCAGGGCGATACCGGCAGCCACCATCATGGCGTTGGTGGTATCCTCGCCGCCAAAGCTGACGCCGGCCGCCAGACCTTCCGGCAGGTTGTGGATGGCGATGGCCATGACAAACAGAAGGATCTTGTTAAGGGAAGCATTGTGGGCGTGATCCTCAATGTCCACACCGGTCATTTTGTGCAGGTGAGGTGTCAGACGGTCGGCAGCATTTAAAAACAGAGCGCCGCAAAAGATGCCTGCCACCGTCATCCAGATGCCGCTTCGTCCTGCGCTTTCCATGGAAGGGATGATCAGACCCATCAGGGCAGCGGCCAGCATAACGCCGGCGGCAAAGCCTAAGATGGCATCGCTCATTTTTTGTGATACATTTTTGAATAAAAAGCCGATGAGAGCGCCGGCGATGGTAGCGCCGCCGATGCCTAGGGCTGTGATAATAACCAGTTGCATATGATGTCCTCCTTATGATGTAAAGTGCCGTCGCAGAGTATCCCTCCGCAATTTTTCTTTAGTATAGCATAAAAGAGAAGAACTGACCACAATAAACTGCAAGAAGATGTGTCACTATCAAAGAGAGGGATGAAATCCCTCTTTTTCTGGCGCGTATTTTATGGTAAAATGATAAAAAGAAACACAGATGGTTGGAAAGAGTCATTGGTTGAAAGAACCATCACAATAGAAAGAGGACATGATTTTGGAAAAGGTTCGTTTAGGAAATACAGATATTTTTGTCAGCCGTGCCGGTTTTGGCGTGCTGCCCATGGGCCCCAGCCAGCTGGCCCTGCCGATAGAGGAAGGAGCCAAGATCCTGGTTTATGCCATGGATCACGGCATCCGCTTTATCGATACGGCTCAATATTACCGTACCTATCCCTACATTCGAGAGGCATTGAAAATGATTCAGGCCAGTCAGCAAGGGGAAGCTGGTGCCGGGATCTATGACGATGTAGTCATCTGCTCCAAGTGCCTGTATGAGGACTATGACAGTATGATGGAAGCTATCCATGAAGCTTGTACGGAACTGGATCGCAGCTACATCGATATTTTCCTGATGCATGAGGTGCGTTCCGGTCAGCTAAAAGAGCGTGCCGGTGCCTGGCAGGCACTGAAGGATGCCAAGGCCCAGGGCCTGGTTCGTGCCATCGGCCTGTCCACCCACCATGTGGATGTGACACGGGCAGCCGCCGACATGGCGGATCTGGATGTGGTATTCCCCCTGATCAACTATGTCGGGCTGGGCATCCGTAAAGGCGACAGTTTTGCCACCAGAGAAGAGATGATGGAGGCCATCGAAGCCTGCCACGCCGTGGGAAAAGGTGTCTTTTCCATGAAAGCCTTTGGCGGCGGCAGCCTGACGGCTCACTACCAGGAGGCCCTGGGCTATGTCTTTGGCCAGCCTGCCATCGACTCGGTGATGATCGGTTTTGGCAAAATCAGCGATGTGGATGATCTGCTGTCCTACATGGACGGAACCATGGACCCGGCTTACAATCCTGACATCTCCAAAAAGAAAGTCTACATCAATCAGGAAGACTGCGAAGGCTGCGGCTCCTGCAAGGCCGCCTGCCCCGCCGGTGCCATCTACTACAATCCCACCAATGGCCTGGCCGAGGTGGATCACGATAAGTGTTTGACCTGTGGATATTGCAGCCCTGTGTGTCCTGTGAGAGCGGTGATCATGTACTAGCCCCTGAGAAGGAGATGTGTATGGTACGAAAGATTTATACCAAAAAAGAAAGTCTTCAAAAGGTATCGCAGCTCATAGTGCTTACCATAGCTGCCGTGTTGTATCATGTGCTGGGATTCCAAGGTATGGTGGATGGAGTTTTTTATTTGATGTACCTGGTGTTGGGCGGTTTGGGAATCTGGCAGTTGGTAGAGGCCCTGCGCTGGCGGAAAAAGCATCGGATCTGTCTGGAGACGCAAACACCGCAAAAAGGATGGATCGTAGACTGTATTGGAGAGACGATCTATCATCGAACGATTCGCAGTGGGTATACGGAGTATCGCTATTATTTGTTGGTGGACATCTACGTGAAAGGATTGAGTACACCAATCACCATTCAAAGCGATGCCTATCCCAGACCGGTATATCAGGATCTGTCTTCCCCGGAAGTGGATGTGTATGAGTCTGACACTGAAGCCGGCTATACTCTGGACGGTTTTCAGTATAAATACAGTGCTGACGAACCTGATATCCTACCCGAATCTCTTCGCAAACAGTTGCCCATCAAAGAATTGGACAGTTGGGTCTTTTTGGTGGCATTTATCCTCTTGTTACTGACTGTCGCAAATAAATATTCTTAAATTCCATTATGGCTGGAGCACATTGCTGCTCCAGCCATAAAATTTATTTTCAAGAAACTCTGCAACGATGGCAGAGCGTTCCAAATGTATATTTTATCAAAACAATAACAATAGTAAGCAGAATGGACGTAACCATTTCTGAGCAGACCCTTTGCGCCCGTCGGTACTTGGCGAGCAGACCTGAGCCGCAGGGATGCGAGCCTTATGTACCGCTACGCGCGCAACGGAGCAAGAGCGTGTTGGCGTGGAATGTTACGTCCATCCTGCGTAACTCTTTTTATTGTTCTCCTCTTGAAAAAAGAAATCTTTGCATGGAACCCCTGCCTATCCTTGATTTTTCCTTGAAAAACCTAGAAATTTTATGTATTTCCCTATAGATTTTTTGCCCCGACTATGTTATACTACTATACTGGATATCAAGGTCACCTGACTTTTTGACATAAGAAAGTAATAGACCGAAGAAAGTTTCTCAAGGAGGAAATAGAAAATGAGTGTTAAAGTTGAAAACATGGAAAAGAATCTGGCTAAGCTGACCGTTGAGGTTTCTGCTGCTGATCTGGAGAAGGCCATTCAGAAGGCTTACCAGAAGAACAAGGGCCAGTTCAACATCCCCGGTTTCCGTAAGGGTAAGGTTCCGAGAGCTATGGTTGAGAAGATGTACGGCGCTGCCATCTTCTACGAGGAGGCTGTAAACAGCCTGCTGCCTGAGGCTTATGCCGCAGCTGTAGAGGAGAGCGGCCTGGATATCGTTTCCAGACCTGAGATCGATGTTACCAGCGTTGAGGCTGGCAAGGGCGTTGTATTCACCGCTGTTGTTGCCGTTAAGCCCGCTGTAACTCTGGGCCAGTACAAGGGCGTAGAGGTTGCCAAGGCTGAGATCGAAGTAACCGAAGAAGAGGTTATGGCTGAGATCGCTAAGGAGCAGGAGAAGAACGCTACCACCGTTACCGTTGAGGACAGAGCTGCCGCTCTGAAGGATACCGTTACCATCGACTTCGAAGGTTTCGTAGATGGCGAGGCTTTTGAGGGTGGCAAGGGCACCGATTACCCTCTGACCCTGGGTTCCGGTTCTTTCATCCCCGGTTTCGAGGAGCAGCTGGTTGGCGCTAACACCGGCGACGAAGTAGAAGTAAACGTAACCTTCCCCGAGGAGTATCACGCTGATGAGCTGCAGGGCAAGGCTGCTATGTTCAAGGTAACCGTTAAGGAGATCAAGGCTCAGGAGCTGCCCGAGATCGATGACGAGTTCGCCAGCGAAGTTTCCGAGTTCGATACCCTGGACGAGTACAAGGACAGCGTAAAGAAGAACCTGGAGACCAAGAAGGCTAACGATGCCAAGGCTAAGAAGGAAGACGAAGCACTGAAGAAGATCATCGAGGCTTCTGAGATGGATATCCCCGAGCTGATGGTTGAGACTCAGGCTGAGAACATGCTGGAAGAGTACGCTCAGAATCTGCAGATGCAGGGTCTGTCCATCGAGATGTACATGCAGTACACCGGCATGAACCAGCAGCAGATGCTGGAGCAGATGAAGCCTCAGGCTCTGGATCGCATCCAGGCTCGTCTGGTTCTGGAAGCTATCGTAGCTGCTGAAGCTATCGAAGTATCCGAAGAGGACGTAGAGAAGGAGCTGGCCAACATGGCTGACGCTTACAAGATGGAAGTTGCCAAGATCAAGGAGATCATGGGCGAGGCTAACCTGGCTCAGATGAAGAAGGATCTGGCTATCCAGAAGGCTGCTGAGCTGATCGTTGCTGAGTCCGTAGAGGCTTAATCGATCCGTTTAGGCACCATGCAGGAACCACAGGTTCCGAAGATTTTTACACAAGAGTAACAATCCCGGCCGCCTGGAATTTTCGGGCGGCTGGATTTTTTCAAAAATAAGACAACAGGAGGTAAGAAACATGAGTTTAGTTCCTTATGTAGTAGAATCCACCAGCCGTGGTGAGCGTTCTTATGATATTTATTCTCGTCTGTTGAAGGACCGCATTATTTTCCTCAGCGAGGAAGTAAACGATGTGACCGCCAGCCTGGTGGTAGCTCAGATGCTGTTCTTGGAGTCTGAGGATCCTAACAAGGACATTCATTTTTACATCAACAGCCCCGGCGGCTCTGTAACTGCCGGTATGGCCATCTATGATACCATGCAGTTTGTAAAGTGCGACGTATCCACTACCGTTATCGGTATGGCTGCCAGCATGGGCGCTTTCCTGCTGGCCGGCGGTACCAAGGGTAAGCGTTACGCTCTGCCCAACGCTGAGGTGATGATCCATCAGCCTTCCGGCGGTGCCAGAGGTCAGGCCAGCGACATCAAGATCGTGGCTGAGCAGATCCTGCAGACCCGTCAGAAGCTGAATGAGATCCTGGCTGCCAACTGCGGTCAGCCCGTGGAGCAGGTAGCTATCGATACCGAGCGCGACAACTATATGACTGCCGAGCAGGCAAAGGCCTACGGTCTGATCGATGAGGTCATCGTAAGCCACTAAGAAAGGAAACTATGGCAAATAAATTTGACAACCAGTATCGCTGCAATTTTTGCGGCAAGACTCAGGATCAGGTACAGAAGCTGATCGCCGGTATCGGTGAGGTTTTCATCTGTGACGAGTGCGTGGATCTGTGTGCCGAATTGATCGATGAGGAAATGGAAGAGCTGTACGCTCAGCAGGCCAAGAGCATCAACCTGTTAAAGCCTCGCGAGATCAAGTCTTTCCTGGATGAGTACGTGATCGGTCAGGACGAGGCCAAGAAGGTCCTGTCTGTTGCCGTATACAATCACTATAAGCGCGTGACCACCGAGGTGGAGCCTGGCGATATCGAGATCCAGAAGAGCAACATTCTGCTGTTGGGTCCCACCGGTTCCGGTAAGACCTTCCTGGCACAGTCTCTGGCTAAGGTACTGAACGTTCCTTTTGCCATTGCCGATGCCACTGCTCTGACCGAGGCCGGTTATGTAGGTGAGGACGTAGAGAACATTCTGCTGAAGCTGATCCAGGCTGCTGACTACGATATCAGCCGTGCCGAGTACGGCATCATCTACATCGACGAGATCGACAAGATCACCAAGAAGGGCGAGAACGTATCCATCACCCGCGATGTATCCGGTGAAGGTGTACAGCAGGCTCTGTTAAAGATCCTGGAAGGCACTGTAGCCAGCGTGCCTCCTCAGGGCGGTCGCAAGCATCCCCACCAGGAGATGTATCAGATCAATACCACCAACATCCTGTTTATCTGCGGTGGTGCCTTTGATGGTCTGGAAAAGATCATTGAGAAGCGTGTGGGCGGCGAAAGCATTATGGGATTTAAGGGCAATGTGGTAGACAAGAAGGAAAAGAATATCGGCGACCTGTTAGCTAAGGTAATGCCTCAGGATCTGATCAAGTTTGGTCTGATTCCCGAGTTTATCGGCCGTGTGCCGGTGGTACAGTCCTTAGACATGCTGGATGAGGAAGCTCTGGTCCGCATCCTGACCGAGCCTAAGAATGCCCTGGTTAAGCAGTACCAGAGACTGTTGGATCTGGACGGTGTACAATTAAAGTTCACTCCCGAGGCCGTACGTCTGATCGCCAAGGAGGCTCTGGAGCGTAAGACCGGTGCCCGTGGTCTGCGTGCCATCATCGAAAAGGCTATGACCGACATCATGTACGATATTCCTTCCGATGAAAATATCGGTACCTGTACCGTGACCGAGGAAGTGATCGCTGGCAAGGGCGAGCCCATCCTGACCTATCGTGATGAGGTAGTGACAGACACCAGACCGGCCAGCCGCCGTCGTGCTCTGCGCACTAAAAATAACGATATCGCTTAAATTTGTAACTGACGAGATAGCCGGACAGCTTGAGGGATCATGCTGCCCGGCATCCTACTGTAATTGCCCGGTGTGGATTCTCGGAGCGACGAGATAAAAACAGTTGCTCTTATGGGAGATGGATCGGGATAAGGAGGAACAATCAAATGGTAATTAAAAGTGTAAATCTGGAAACCGTCTGCGGTGTTACCAGCACCCTGCCGGTCAACGACAAGCCGGAGTTTGCTTTTGCCGGCAAGTCCAACGTGGGAAAGTCCTCCCTGATCAACGCGCTGATGAACCGTAAGGCTTATGCCCGTACCTCAGCCCAGCCCGGCAAGACCCAGACCATCAACTTCTACAACATCAACGATGCTCTGTACTATGTGGACCTGCCCGGTTATGGCTATGCCAAGGTATCCCAGACCGAAAAGGAAAAATGGGGCAAGATGATCGAGCGCTATCTGCACAAGTCCAAGCAGATCCGTCAGGTATTCCTGCTGGTGGACATCCGCCACGAGCCCGGCGCCAATGACAAGCAGATGTACGAGTGGATCGTTTACAACGGCTACCGCCCTGTTATCATCGCCACTAAGCTGGACAAGATCAACCGCAGCCAGATCCAGAAGCATGTAAAAATGATTCGCACCGGTCTGGGCCTGCAGAAGGACGACATCCTGATCCCCTTCTCCTCTGAGACCAAACAGGGCAGAGAAGAAGTTTGGGCCCTGATCGAAGGACGGATGGCAGAGAACGAAGTGACCGTAGCCGATCAAGAAGCTAGCGAAAACGAGTAGAAAATTACAAATAAAAGATATGCCAGGAGCATGGGTATGAGCAATGCAAGTTCCAATTTGCTTGCGCAAATCGGAACTCACGTGCTTCGCACTATAAAAAAGAGAAACCTCGGATGAGATCATGTAAACATGATCCCACCACGGTTTCTCTTTTTTGCATTGCTCATTGCTAGCGTGCAATTTGGTGGCTGGGGCATATCTTTTATTTTATAATGTTATCTCGTTTCCGCAAACTTCTTGATCTCGGAAGCATTGTTGTACTTGGTAAACTCTTTACCCTTCACAACGATCAGAGTGGGAGCCTGGCGTACACCGTAGGTGTTTACCAGATCCACCTGCTCTTCAGCGTCGATCTTGTCGAAGGCCACGCCAGCCTGATTCAGGATAGCACCGGCGATACGGCAGTTAGGGCAGGTCTTGGTGGTAAACAGCAGGATCTGCTCTTCGTAAGCAGCAGCTTCTTCTATCATAGCGGTGGCAGCAGTCTGAGCCATGGCGGCATCGGCAGCGGCCAGAGTGTAGACAGGAGTCTCGGTGTTAGGAAGCATCAGAGGATCGGGCAGCTGACGGGAGCGGTTGATGTCGTAGTTCTTACGCTCCTTGTACTCCTGAGCCTTACCATCGTTCCAGTTCTTTACGGGACGATAGTAGCCGGTGATACGGCTGTAAACCTCAGTCTCAGCGCCACAGATAGGGCATACATGCTGCTCGCCGGACAGATAACCATGGTCCTTACAGATGGAGTATACAGGGGACATGGTGTAGTAGGGTAGCTTGTAATTCTTAGCGATCTTGCGAACCAGAGCGGCAGCAGCCTTCCAGCTGGGCAGCTTCTCGCCTAAGAATGCGTGGAATACGGTGCCGGAGGTGTACAGAGTCTGCAGCTCGTCCTGGATGTCCAGAGCAGCGAAGATATCCTCAGTGTAACCTACAGGCAGGTGAGAACTGTTGGTGTAGTAAGGAGTGCCATCGGCTTCACCTGCGGTGATGATGCCGGGATAACGCTCAGTGTCATGCTTGGCCAGACGATAGGAAGTGGACTCGGCGGGAGTGGCTTCCAGGTTGTACAGGTCACCGTACATCTCCTGATAGTCGGACAGACGCTCACGCATGTGATTCAGCACATCCTGGGTGAACTGCTGGGTCTTCTCGTGGGTCATATCAGCCTGGATCCAGTTGGCATTGAGGCCGGCTTCATTCATACCTACCAGACCGATGGTGGAGAAGTGGTTGCCAAAGCTTCCCAGGTATCTCTTGGTGTAAGGATACAGGCCGCCTTCCATCAGGTTGGTGATCACCACGCGCTTGCTGTGCAGGGAGCGGGCGGAGATATCCATCAGTCGATCCAGACGACGGTAGAAGTCAGTTTCGTCAGATGCCAGGTAAGCGATACGAGGCATGTTGATGGTAACCACACCGATGGAACCGGTGGACTCACCGCTACCGAAGAAACCGCCGGACTTCTTGCGCAGTTCGCGCAGATCCAGACGCAGACGGCAGCACATACTGCGGACATCGCTGGGCTCCATGTCACTGTTGATGTAGTTGGAGAAATAAGGAGTGCCGTACTTGGAAGTCATCTCGAACAGCAGCTTGTTATTCTCGGTCTCGGACCAGTCAAAATCACGAGTGATAGAGTAGGTGGGGATGGGATACTGGAATCCACGGCCATTGGCATCCCCTTCGATCATGGTCTGGATGAAAGCCTTGTTGATCATATCCATCTCGGCTTTGCAGTCACCGTAGGTGAAATCCATCTCCTTGCCGCCTACGATGGCAGGCAGGTGAGCCAGGTCAGCAGGTACGGTCCAGTCCAAAGTGATATTGGAGAAAGGAGCCTGAGTACCCCAACGGCTGGGCGTATTGACACCATAAATAAATGCTTCGATGCACTTCTTTACCTGGTCGTAGGACAGGTTGTCCACTTTTACAAAGGGAGCCAGGTAAGTATCGAAGGAGGAGAATGCCTGGGCACCGGCCCACTCATTCTGCATGATGCCTAAGAAGTTTACCATCTGGTTGCACAGAGTGCTCAGATGCTTGGCAGGAGCGGAAGTGATCTTGCCGGGGATACCGCCCAGACCCTCCTGGATCAGCTGCTTTAAGGACCAACCGGCACAGTAACCGGTCAGCATGGACAGGTCATGAATGTGAATGTCAGCATTTCTGTGAGCATCGGCGATTTCATCATCGTAGATCTCCGACAGCCAGTAGTTGGCAG
>JAFYLG010000027.1 GCA_017537225.1 Lachnospiraceae bacterium | reverse complement strand
GTAGCAGAACGGATAGGGTCGATGCAAACCAGCTTAGCACCCATCTTCTGAGCCTTGGCCAGGATTCTCCAGTTCTGAGGCTGAGCGTGTACAGGGTTGGAACCCCAGATATAGATCAGCTTAGAATTGTAGAAGTCAGTGATCTCATTGCCATGCAGCCACAGGCCACCGCCCAGTGCACGGTCAGTACCGGTGCCCAGTGCGGCATCGTAGCTTACGTCTACTTTGGAAGCACCCAGAACATAAGCCATACGGAAGCTCATTCCATAGGTTCCATGAACCAGACCGTAGTTACCGGATGCGGTATCGATCAGCAGGGACTGAGTACCATACGTCTTCTGGATCGTATTGAACTTATCGGCGATCTCCTTCAATGCCTCTTCCCAGGATACGCGCTCCCACTTGTCCTCGCCACGCTCGCCTACACGACGCATGGGATACTTGATACGGGTGTTGCTGTAGGTTCTCTGAGGAATAGTCAGACCCTTTAAGCAGCAGCCGGTGTAATCGGGGTTGGGGTAATCCTTGGGGCTCATACGAACTACTTTACCGTCACGTACATGAGCATTCAGTGTACAAGACTGGAAGCAGTTGGAACGACAAGGAGAGTTGTACAGGGTGTCCTCGGGCAGAGGGGCAGGCTCTGTTTTGCCGGTAGTGGTAGGCACCTCTTCCAAAGTACCCTCGGTGGGAGCAGCAGTGGTTCCCTGGCTGGGATCGCCGCAACCAGTCATGGAAGCAACAGCTGCTACAGCAGCGGCAGCAGCACTTCCCTTCAAGAATGTACGGCGGCTGATTCCACGATTGTTTCTTTCTTTCTTAACCAAATCAGTTTCCTCCTCCTTTTGAGTGATTGCCCATTTATCCGGGCCAGATGTGATCCCCATCGTATCCTTGGCCACGATGAGGAATGGGTGCTTTCTCTGGTAATCGGATGGATGTAAACTCAGGATCTCGCTCTCTCTGCGGGCCAGACAGACTACATTGGCCAATGCCCCCTTCATATGAGCATACTCCACATAGCTGATCCTGCGATCATGATAAGTCAACTGCTTGTCCGTCGCATTGCCATTTTCACACAGGTATACAATGACTAAGCCAGGGCTGACTTTTTGATATTCTTCTAATGCCTTTAAAAAGCTGGGGCTGTACCCTTCACGATCCAGTACGACCACTCGCTCCAGATCCTCCTCGATCCGCTTTCCAATGCGAAGAGGTTCTTTTTCAAAGACACAGGAAACTCCCGATGCCGCCAACAATCTGGCCGCTTCCAACCGGCGCAAGCGGTTTTCTCTCACCGCCAAAAGAACGCAATCCTTGTTCATACGATCACCTCAAACAGTTCCATATGTTATAGTATAATCAATCTTTTGTCAGGAAAATATCACCAAAAACAGTGAATCTTATCTCCGTGATTAGCATAAAAACCTTCCGTTAATCCCAGTCCTCAAACAGACCATGCTCCATAGCGTAGGTAAGCAAGTCTGCCTTGCGGGTCAAATTCAGTTTGTCTTTGATACGCTTTTTGTGAGTCTCTACCGTATTCACTGACATGTACAGTATCCCACCGATCTCACTGCTTTTATAGCCATTGACATACAAATGCAGCACCTGTTTTTCCCTTTCAGATAACTGGCAGCTGACTAAGGAGCGAGGCTGCGTTTCTTCCGAAAGTACTTCCCTGTGGACTACGGCATCTCTCAATGAAGACAAATGGCTGCAGGTCTCTTCCAGCATCAAAAGACCTGCCTGATTTAGATAGATTCGCCCACTCATCACATCATCAATGGCCTGATAAAACTCCTCGTCGGAAGGATACTGACTAAGGTATCCATGTCCTCCCGCCAAAAGAAAGGGGATCAATGAGCGAGACTCGGACTGACCAGTCACCGCCAGGATCCGCAATTGAGGAAATTGGATCCTCAGTTGCTCCGTCAACGCGATTCCATCCATGTCAGCTAACTTCAGTCCCTGGATCACCAGATCCGGACGATCTTTCTCCTCCATTTCTGAAAACGCTTTTAACGCCGCCTTTCCCTCCAGGTACTCGCCGACGATCTCCACATTATTTCTTCGTTCCAAGGCAATGTGCAGCATATTTTGCAGTAGTTGCTGCTCACTGATCAATACTATTTTCACATCGATCCCCTATCATGCCATTTTGTTAACACCTTGACATCTGTTACTATTCTATCAAATTTGACCAGCATATGCCATCACCATTTTTGGTTACAACACACAAAAATAACACCCAGGCAAAACCAAAGTTTCGCCCGGGTGCAATATCTGATTTAAATCTAATATGATCTACTCTATTCTATTTATGTGCTTTCTTGCAAGTTCTTCTTATTCGTCTCTCTTAGTTCCAAAGAAGAACAACGCCAGCATACCAGGGCCTACGTGAGAACCGGTAAAAGGCTCATGGGGACAGATGATCATCTCCTTAGGTTTGGCGATCTGACATACGGCATCTGCCAGGGCCTGAGCCTCCTCCAGACAGTCGCCATGAGAGATGGCCACACGACTGTTTTCCACATCCACAGCCAGCTTCTTGTACTTATCCAGAATGGCCTTTACCACTCTCTTGCGGCCGCGGAACTTGGCACATGCTTCAATATGGCCCTCATAATCGCCCCACAGCAAAGGCTTGATATCCAAAAGCTCGCCGATGGCTGCGGTGGCACCGGATACGCGGCCACTGCGACGCAGATACTCCAGGCTTCCTACCGTAAAGAATTCGCACAATCCCAGCACATCCTTTTCCAGCAGTTCTGCTGCCTCATCCAAGGACTTACCTTCGGCGCGATAATCTGCACCACGACAGGTCAGAATACCCACGCCCAGACCAGCACCTCTGGAATCTACCAGACGGATCTTTCTGTCAGGATAGTCCTCTAACAGCTCATCTGCTGCCAGATTGGCCGCCTGGAAGGTACCGCTGACGCCGGAAGATAATCCCACATAAAGAATATCCTGGCCAGCCTCCAGCAGAGGGCGGAAATGGTCTCTAAATACCTCTGTATTTACCAAAGAAGTGCGGATCACCTTACCGGCACGCATTCCATCATAATACTTCTTACCATCAAAGGTCTCGATATCACCGTTGTAATCCACAGGTTCGTCCTCTACAAAATAAGTGCAGGGCAAAATATGGATATCCAAGGTGCGCAGCACAGCGCCGGGCAAATTAGAAAAACCATCGGTGATAATACTGTATGTATAAGCTTTCTTGTCGCTCATCGTTTCTCCCCTATCTTTTATAAAAATCATTTCTTAAACTATATTTTAAGGTTTTCAAAACCACTTGTCAATGGTCCAAGATCATTCTTGCACTATTTCCATGGTTTTTTCCTTTTTTTCACAAAGAATTCACCGTTTTTTGTTAGCACTCTCGTTTAACGAGTGCTAATCTTCTTGACTTTTTCTCTTATTCGTATTACAATACCTTTCGTATGAAAAAGATCACGTTTCACATTTTTACATAAGCACCAGACCCTATATCGTCTGCTGCTGCCATTTATTTTACAAAAAGGAGTGACTTTTTATGGCAATCAAAACCGGAAATCTTTCCATCAACAGCGAAAATATTTTCCCTATTATTAAAAAATGGCTCTATTCTGACCACGATATCTTCATCCGTGAGCTGGTCAGCAACGGCTGCGACGCCATCACCAAGTTAAAGAAACTGGATGTGATGGGTGAATATGACGTTCCTGCAGGCACCAAGTTCAAAGTACTAGTAACTGTAGACCCTGAAGAAAAGACCATCACTTTCACCGACAATGGTCTAGGTATGACCGAGGCTGAGGTAGACGAATATATCAACCAGATCGCCTTCTCCGGCGCTCAGGCGTTCCTGGAGCAGTATCAGGATAAGGGTGGTGATGATCAGATCATCGGCCATTTCGGTCTGGGCTTTTACTCTGCTTTCATGGTAGCTGACCGTGTAACCATCGACACTCTGTCTTATAAAGAAGGTTCTACTCCTGTACACTGGGAGTCCGAAGGTGGCAACGAATTTGCCATGGGCGAAGGTGACAAGGAGGGCATCGGTACCCGCATCACCCTGTATCTAAACGACGAGAGCACTGAGTTTTCCAATGAGTACCGTGTCCGTGAAGTACTGCAGAAATACTGTTCCTTCATGCCCACTGAGATCTATCTGGACAAACAGGGCGCAGAGCCTCAGTACGAGACTATTGATGCTGACGAAGTATTAGATTCTGATCAGGTCATCGAGCACATCACCGAGGAAGCTAAGTTTGATGAAGTAGAAAACGAAGACGGCACCAAAGAACTGATTGAGATCTCTCCTGCTCAGAATAAGGCCAAGATCCTGCGCCGCCCTGAGCCCGTCAACGATACTGCCCCTCTGTGGACCAAGAGACCCAATGACTGCACGGAGGAAGAATACAAGGAGTTCTATCGCAAGGTATTTAACGACTACAAGGAGCCTCTATTCTGGATCCACCTGAACATGGACTATCCTTTTAACCTGAAGGGCATTCTGTACTTCCCCAAGATCAACACCGAATATGAATCCATCGAAGGTGTGATCAAGCTGTACAATAATCAGGTCTTCATCGCTGATAATATCAAGGAAGTTATCCCTGAATTCCTGATGCTGTTAAAGGGTGTCATCGACTGCCCTGACCTGCCACTGAATGTATCCCGCAGTGCCCTGCAGAACGACGGTTTTGTCAAGAAGATCTCCGACTACATCACCAAGAAGGTGGCCGACAAGCTGTCCGGCATGTATAAGACCGAAAAAGAATCCTACGAAAAGTATTGGGATGATATCAATCCTTTTATCAAGTTCGGCTATATCAAGGATGAAAAATTCCGTGATAAGATCCAGAATTATATGATTTTCAAGGATCTGAATGGCAAGTATCTGACCCTGCCTGAGTGTCTGGAAGATGCCAAGAAGACTCACGAAAATGTGATCTACTATGTCACCGATGAAAAGACCCAGAGTCAGTACATCAACATGTTTAAGGCCCAGGGCACTAACGCCGTGATCCTGCCCCACAACATCGACAATCCTTTCATCCAGCAGATGGAGCAGGCGAATAAGGATCTTCGCTTTAAACGTATCGACTCCGACACCGATTCTTACAAAGAAACTCTGTCTGAGGAAGATGCGGAGGCCATGAAGGCTGATGCCGAGACCCTCAGCGAAGTATTTAAGAAAGCTCTGTCCAACGATATGCTGGATGTAAAGACCGAAAAGCTGAAGGATGCTTCCACCGCGGCCATGATCACTCTGTCCGAGGAAAGTCGTCGTATGCAAGATATGTTCCGCATGTATGGTATGAACGACATGTCCATGTTCGGTGCAGAAGGTCAGACCCTGGTATTGAACATTGCTCATCCTCTGGTAAAAGCAGTTCTGACCGATCCCGATGCCGAGATCACTCCCGTGATCTGTGAGCAGCTGTACGATTTGGCACTGCTCAGCCATGGTTCTATGAGCCCCGAGAGAATGACTGCATTTATTCAGAGAAGCAATGAATTGATGATGCAGTTGAAGAAATAAGATTCGTCAATATCTAGGCCCAGATGAATACTATGTTGTTTCAGACACGCTCTCGCTCCGTTGCGCGCGTAGCGGCACGTAAGGCTCTCTAGACTGCTTTGCAGTCTGAATCGCCAAGTGCCGACGGGCGCAAAGGGTCTGGCACAATATAGTATTCATCTGGGCTTTTTTGACAAAATTTCTTCCACTGGTGATCGTTAATTACTGTCTTTCTGGCAGAAGAAAATGTCCCCTGTCTACTT
>JAFYLG010000026.1 GCA_017537225.1 Lachnospiraceae bacterium | reverse complement strand
GGCACATCCTCTGGCTTTGTAACTCTGCCACAACGAAAATGCTTCTTTTTCTTCCTGGTCTGTCAACGTAGACAGATTCAGATAAATTCGCTTTACACCAGAACGATCTAATACAGCTCGCAGCTGAGGAATCGTGTCCACTGCAATATGGATAGCAGGAATCATCCATTCTGTAGAAACTGATACATCCGTCAGCTTTTCTTCATTCTCTATGGTGTCATCATCTGCAGGTTTCTGACGACGATACTGTTTTAAAATCTCCTGCTCCAAACGCTCTGCTGTACGACGACGCAAATCGTTAAGCTGTCCTACCGGCAAAAATCCCTTGTCATCCGTTTCGATTATAAGCTCTTCCCAGACAAAAGGTGTATCCCCCAGCTTTTCGAAACGCTGGCGTAAGGTAGACTCATCCATTGGACGATTCTGAGCAGACTGTACAAGCTCACCGATTTCCGTAACAGATACCGTTACCGGGACAGACTCTGTAGTCATATGACCGTCGCGACATACCAGTCGCTCTACCAATACAGTTCTCTCCATGGACATTATAACAGGTTCATCGACGATAAATCTTAAGTTTCCCTTGATTTTTTCTTTCAATGTATTAACGGGGAAGCTATTTTCCTTCTCTTTCAAGAAAGCTTCATCCGCAACACGGAAATCCGGCTTACGATCCATGGCGATCATGCCATCCTTTAAGCCACGGCTGGCATACTCCGTATAACCGCCACGATCGAATAGTTCCTGCAGAAAACGACGATCCTCAGGATCCACCTGATATATGCCGCCCTGAAGATACTGATCAATATATTTGCGATATACCGCCGTTACGCCAAAGGTGTAGCGGGGACTTTTCATACGTCCTTCGATCTTTAACGAATCTACACCAGCCTCCAACATCTCAGGCAGCCAGGACAGTGTATCCATATCCTTTAAATTCAATATATAATTCTGCTCATCCTTCGTCAGACGCTTTCCTTCTCGCAATACATCGTAGGGCAGACGACAGGGCTGGGCACAACGGCCGCGATTACCACTGCGACCACCGATCAGACTACTCATCAGACACTGACCAGAATAGCAATAACAGATGGCACCATGGACAAATACTTCTACTTCCACTCCGGTATCCGAAATAGCCTTCATCTCCGGGATGGTGATCTCACGAGCTGTTACTACACGAGTCAGCCCCAGATCCTGCAGTGCCGCTGCTCCATCCGAATCCATGACAGTCATCTGAGTGCTGGCATGAACCGGCAAATCAGGATACGCCTCTCGAATCCGTCGTACAACACCCATATCCTGAACGATAACACCGTCTAAGCCAGCCTCATAAAAGGGCTTTAGATAGTTGCAAAGATCCTCTAACTCTTCCGGCTTTAACAGAGTATTGACCGTCATATACAACTTTTTTCCATGTAGATGAACAAAATCAATGGCATCTACCAAACCATTACCCTCAGGATTGTCCGCATAAGCTCTGGCACCAAATTTAGGTCCACCCATATATACGGCGTCTGCTCCACCACGAATGGCAGCTTCCATGCACTCCATGGAACCGGCTGGTGCCAGTAATTCAATGGGCTTAGTCCTAGTACAAACGATCTGACGGGCAGATTCTGCTGGCGCCTTTCCCACAGATTTCTGCGTAGGCCCCTGCGTTTTCACAGTCTTATTCCCTGTAAAATCTTTCTTCGTAAATTCTTTCTTTCTAAATTCTTTCGAGTTCTGTTTCTCTGCATTTATATGACCTGATCGATCCAATGCAGGAGAAGACTTTTTACTTGTCTTAATATTTGGATGTTTTTCCTGATGTCGGCTCATGATGGGCCTCCTATTCTATCATTCCTCAATGGGTATCAATAAAGTACTTTTATGACAAGGGAAGGGCTGTCCCACTGAATCTCACGAGACAACCCTCTGTATTTCTTTCGTATTACTTCAAAATTTTCGGCTTATTGTCATTCTTACCCAGTCGCTTCTCCATAGCCGCAATCTGCTTTTTCGCCTCTTCTAATTCAGCCTCTGCCTCACGCAGCATACTACGAGTGTCCTCCAGCTCTGAGCGAATCTCGTCCATTTCCCTGCGGGAATCCTCCAGAGCACCAGCAGTGTCATCAGCCTCCTGTCTGGCGGACTGCAGTTCTCCTTTGATCGTGTCCATCTTCATCTGCATGCCTACCATATCATGCTTTACATGATACGCTTCCTGTTCCTGTGTTGCCAGCTTTTTCTCCGTGGCAGACACCTGACGACGGATCTTAAACACATCATCAGCCAAATTCAGATTCAGCAGAACATTCTGGTAATCCGGACTCAACTTCAAAAAGCCCTGTTGACCACGAAGCTCTGTCACCTTGCTGTTGACATAGGCCGCTATCTTCTGCAGATATTCCTCTTCCTCGAAACCGCCTAAAGTATATACCTTGCCGGCGATATAAACTTCTGTGTATTTTTTTGCTTCCATAAGGGCCGCCTTTCTCCACAAAAGACCGTGGACATTCTTGATATCAAGTATACCTTATGAATACATTTCCGTCAATATCTTGTGGCATACTCACGCCAACACTCTCTATTTGGTATGCTCCGGAGCCTGCAATCCCAGATGATGATATGCCTCGTCGGTAACGACACGACCACGAGGAGTGCGCATCAAAAAGCCCTGCTTGATCAGATAAGGCTCGTAGACATCCTCTAAAGTGCCGACATCTTCTCCCAGAGAAGCTGCCAGAGTCTCAAGACCTACAGGACCACCACCAAATTTACCGATCATAGTATTTAAAATATTGCGATCGATACGGTCCAACCCTAAAGGATCCACATCCAGCATATCCAGCGCCATGCGAGCCACATCAGCCGTGATCACACCGCCATAACGCACCTGTGCAAAGTCACGAACTCTCTTTAGGAACCGATTGGCCAGACGAGGGGTACCACGGGAACGGGATGCGATCTCCGCTGCGCCTGCAGTATCGATCTCCACACTCAGAACCTGACAGGAACGCTGTACGATCTGCTGCAGTTCTTTGTTTGTATAAAACTCCAGACGATGAACCACACCAAAGCGGTCGCGCAAAGGAGCCGTCAAAAGTCCTGCTCTAGTCGTGGCACCTACCAAAGTAAACTTAGGCAGGTCCAATCGAATCGAACGGGCTGTAGGTCCTTTACCGATCATAATATCGATGGCAAAGTCCTCCATGGCCGGGTATAAAACCTCTTCTACCTGACGGTTCAGACGATGGATCTCATCCACAAATAACACGTCACCTTCTTTTAGGTTGTTCAAAATCGCCGCCATATCACCAGGTTTCTCAATGGCAGGGCCGGAGGTGATCTTCATATTTACACCCATTTCTGCCGCAATAATACCTGCCAGCGTGGTCTTACCTAATCCGGGAGGGCCATATAAAAGCACATGATCCAGAGCATCGCCTCGCTCTTTGGCTGCCTGAATGTAGATCTCCAGCATGTCTTTCAGCTTTTCCTGGCCAATATATTCACGTAACGCATGAGGACGCAGATTGCCTTCTACATGCACGTCTTCTTCCATAAATTCTGTGGTGATGATTCTCTTACTCATGAGTCACTCCTACATCTGCTTTAATGCCGAACGAATCAGGTCTTCCACGGTGTCACCATGAGCTGTCTTCACAGCACGCATGGCCTCCGAAGCCGAATAACCTAATGCAACCAAAGCCTGCAATGCTTCGTCTCTAGGATCGTCCTGTACCACTGTGGTAGACGCCTGATTATGAGCCATTTTAATCTCTACGGCCTCCTGCAGACTCAGCTTATCCTTTAACTCGATAATACACTTCTGAGCCGTCTTTTTACCGACGCCGGGCGCCTTGGAAATCGCCGCCACATCTTCTGCCAGCACAGCAAAACGAAGATCATCCGGTGTCAATACCGACAAGATGCCCAGAGCTCCTTTAGGGCCGATACCACTGACACCGATCAGCATACGAAAGATCCGCACATCCTCCCTGGTGAAAAAGCCATATAGACTCATGGCATCCTCTTTGACCTGAAAATGAGTATAGATTTTGACATCACGTCCAACTGGCGGAAGATCACGAAACAGCGATGCGGGCACCATAATATTATACCCGATACCACCTGTCTCCACAACGATGGCGTCCTCCAAAATCTCGGTCAATTCACCCTTCACATACGAAATCATCCAAATTCTCTCCTGTCCTCGACACGGGCACCATGCCCAATTGCATTCATCATACCATAGAATCACGTCTCTGGCAATCAAAAATCGAATAAATGTTCGTTTTTTTCTTCTTTTTCCCTTGTGTATAAAGTAGTTTTACGATATACTAAAGTAGCAATCGATCTGACAAAGATTCTGATCTTCATTTGCAAAAGGAGCATCTATGCTGACGATAACTGACAACTATACCGGTTCTTTGCCTTATCCACTGGAGAAACTGGGCGATCCTACCGGTCTATTCTTTTTTGATATTGAGACTACCGGCCTTTCTGCTAAAACCAGCCAGCTGTATCTGATCGGCTGCCTGTATACCGATGGCACTCATTTTCAGCTTCATCAATGGTTTGCCGAAAGTTATGCCGACGAAAAACTATTGCTGACCACTTTCCGGGACTATGTACAGTCCCTTCCGGATGGCTGTCTTTTGATGCATTTTAATGGCAACACTTTTGATATGCCTTATCTGCGCCAAAAGTATGAGCGATATCAGCAGATATTCCCGCTGGAAACCATGGAAAACATGGATATCTATCGGATGATCCGTCCTTATAAGTGTCTGTTGGGTCTTCCTTCTCTTCGTCAAAAAGCAATCGAAGACTATCTGGGTATTCCCCGCAAAGACCCCTTTGATGGCGGTCAATTGATCACCGTTTATGAGGACTACCTGCGCACCCATTCTTCTCAGGGGTTACAGGCATTGCTTTTACACAACGATGAGGATGTCCGCAATATGCCCCTGCTGTTAGCTGCGCTCCATTTCAATGACTATATGGAGGCCGGTTATCAGCTGACACAACAAAATATCCACCACACCACCACCTGGGATGGATCAGATAAAACTGAGTTACTGCTGACGCTGATCAGCCCCGTAGCTCTGGCCCGACCTATCTCATTGCGTTTGGACAATGGCACTTATCTGACTGCTTCCGGTAATCGGATCCGCCTTGCTATTCCGCTGTGCCAACTGACACTGAAACACTATTTTACTGATACTAAGGAGTATTTCTACCTGCCCGACGAAGATCGTGCCATTCATAAAAGTGTCGGCATTTATGTAGATAAGGAACATCGCCAAAAGGCCACTAAAGACAACTGCTACATCAAAAAGACCAGTATCTTTATCCCCTGCCCCTGTGGTATGGAGATCAATGAGCAGTTTCATGTGATTTTCCATCACCAGCGAAAAGAAAAAGCTTTCTACCTGGAGTATACATCAACCGATCCGGATCCACTCTTTCCCGGGACATCCCAGGTGACTGCCGACGATTTTTGGACTCAGTATATTCACGCCATATGGAAGAGCCGACGATGATCCGTCGGCTTTTCTTTTCATGTCTGACCTTATCTCAACATGAAAACAGGAGCCCATTCGGACTCCTGTTTTCTACTCTCTGCTCTCCAGATCCTGAGCCAATGCCTCCAGATAATGAACAAAGATATGATTTCTCACCGGGATCTGATAACTGCCATACAACATCTCTTCAAAGCGGAAGGACTTACGGCCACCAGCCTCCTTGCGATCCCAAAATTCCTTCAATACCCGAAAAGGCATATAATACATCTCATCAATATGTGTGTAATGGATCACCAAAAAAGCCACACCACCCTGCTTTTCAAAGCTATCCATAAATGCGATCTGATGCTCATGTACATTCTGCAGCGGAAACGTATCTGCATGACACTCCTTGGCATCAAAGCACACAGCCACTCCCTGGACCACACCAATATAGTCAACGGTACTCTGTTTATCAAAATAGGCCAGTGTGATATGACGCTTCTCCTGATCGATCTCCATAGGAGTAATAGGCGTAGGGATCTTTTGGATCAGGGCAAGATCGCCCTCTCGATATCGCTCATTGGTCTCGTTGATCAGTTCTTCCAATGTGGAGCCACGCAGGCCCCTGGTCTTCCAGGTTCCCATGGGGGAATACCTCCTGTTATCTACAAATTGTTTTTATATTCATCTCAACATATCTTTATATTACTATTACTATGTTTGCCTCAATACCAGTAATGAATGATCTATGCTCCTCACTTTAAGAAGCTCTGTGCCGATAGATATCCATACTTTTCCTGGGTTTCCAGCACGGCACGATTGATGGCCTTCCCCATCACGTGGGACGCCAAAGTCCCCACCACATCGGCACTGGATTTTACCTTACCGGTAGCCAGGGCATAGATAGAATCACCATCCATGGAAGTATTTACGGGTCGAATGGTACGTGCCAGACCATTGCTGGCCATAGCGGCCACCTTATTCATATCAGCCTTGGTCAAATCGGCATTGGTGATAATGGCTCCTATGGTAGTATTAAAGGAAAACTTACTGGCCAGCTGTAAAAGCTTTACTGCTTCTACCTCACTGGAAAGCATACCATCCTTCTTTCCATTTAAAAGACCTGCCAGCTGCTTATTCGTATCCATCTCAAACACATCGCCTATGGCATTGACAACCACGATGGCTCCTACTTGCAGACCACCCGTCTGTACCGCATAACAGCCCAGACCAGACTTCATAGCAAAGCCGTCGCCATGGATCTTGCCTACAGTTGCACCCATGCCACCACCCACATTACCGTTACGCTCCACATTGCTCTCACTGTCCTTGCAGGCTTCATAACCCATACGGGCATCTGGTCGGACCGTACCATCTACACAGCCCAAATCAAAGATACAGGAGCCTACCACGATAGGCACGATAGCTTTGCCTACTTTGACGCCCTGGCCCTTGCGTTCCAGATACTTCATAATACCACCGGCGCAGTCCAGACCATAAGCACTGCCACCGCTTAAAAACACCGCATTGACACCGTCATTGCTCATCAGCGGATTTAGAAGCTGGTTCTCACGGGAGGCAGGTCCGCCACCACGTACATCCACACCGCAAACGCACTTTTTCTCACAGATCACCACTGAACAACCGGTGGCATGCTCCTCATCCTGAGCATGACCGATGCGGATGCCTTTGATATCATGGAGACTGATCTCTTTCCATTGTCCCATAATAAACCTCCATTTTCCCAATACAATTCCCTATATCTTCCCCAATATTGCGATCTATAACAGTTTCTCAGGCT
>JAFYLG010000276.1 GCA_017537225.1 Lachnospiraceae bacterium | reverse complement strand
GGGGTACATAAGATCCCCGGGCACTTGGCTCTACGCCAAGCACCCGCTGACCTAAGTACCCGCGGTGCGCAAGGGTCTGACGGGCAGGCTCGATGCTCTCAGCCCTGTCATTAATCAACAAAAAAACACCGCCTCAGGGATCTCTCCGGGCGTCAGCGCGAAGGAAGAGTGAGCATCAAATATACAATAAGAATGTCATTGTATAGAAAAGATGTAATAGAAATTTAAAAATATAGCGGTGGAACAGAAATAGGAGACATGGTAAAATAAAGATACGAGACATGAAATAATGATGCGAAAGTTGCTGGAGGATATGCCATTTATAAAGGAGGGAGTCTATGGTGCAGAAGGGAATTTCATGGAAGCACCTGATTATACACACATTAGTCATAGTGGCGGTGCATGGTCTTTATCTGATGCTGGCTAGCCGGTATTATTGGGCAGAGATATATACTTCGCGAGATTATACACTGTATATGTGGATGGTCATATTCTTTTTGGACATCTTTGGCAAGCATCATGCTGGTTCTGCTTTGTTGGCGGGACATTTGATCTTTGTATTTTTTGCCCCGCTGTATTATTTGTATGTCCGTAATCGTAAGGGAATCACGATAAAACAGGTCGGTGATCTGCTTGAGTATAGCTGTAATGGTATGGTGTATGATGCTAGAGACTATTACATGGCTTTGGACAGTGGCAGTTTTTATATCTGCTGTGTGGTGGTGGCTCTGATCGTGAATGCGGTACGCAGGTCAGGGAAAGAAATATGAATTAATATTAGGAAATATAAAAACAGAATTCGGCTTAGCCGGATTCTGTTTTTGTATGCAAAGAGTTGTTTTTGTGGTAGTAGTGGTAGCTGTTGTTCAGAGATTGTAAAGTTTGGGTGGAGAAAGAAACAATTCAACTGTAGATTTGGGCAAGGAGGATTGTTTGTGGGATGTGCTATGATGTATTTGGAAGAGTAGGAGGTCACATTGCGTTATCTGGGAGATGACGTGACCATAACTCGATAAGTTTGATGCTATGTCAATGTAAGTCGTCGTATCGCAGGGATATGTCGGTATTGACAAAATATAAAAGAATATTTTACAGGAGGATTTTACAATGAGATTGACGGTAGAAAAAGCTTGTGAATTGCTGGCGGAGGCACAGAAGGCGTTCCCTACGGATGCGTTGACTCGCCATTGTAAGGCAGTGGGTGACACCGCAGCGGTGATCGCCAAGGGGATCGGTCTGGAGGATCCGGAGTATGCCAGAGCTTTAGGTTATGTGCATGATATTGGTAAGTGTGTAGATCCTACGACTCCTATCAAGCATGATATCGATGGATTTTATTATCTGCAGGAAAAGGGAATTGATGAGCAGGATGCCTTCATTTGTCTGACTCAGTCCTTTATCAACGGTGATTATACCTGTCAGGCCGGTGGTATTCCTGAGAAGCATCCTCTGCGCTGTGAGGTGCTACAGGCTCATGAATATAATATGTACGAGCATATCATCAATCTGTGTGATCTGATGTGTCTGTTTAACACCATGACTGTGGAGAAACGTCTGATCGATTTGTTGACCAGAAAGGGAATTCACGAAAATACTCATTATCATTTGATGGAGACTTTGAAACTGAAAAAGAAAATCGAAGATCTGCTGGGTCATGATCTGTATGATTTGTTCCCTGATATCGAGATTTAAGGAAATCGGTGTATGAAGATCAAAGCCATCATTGTGGATCTGGATAGAACACTGTTGCGTTCGGATAAGACCATATCCAGGTATACCGCAGAAGTTTTAAAAGAATGTCAGACCAGAGGGATCAAAGTGTTGGTTGCGACCGCCAGACCCTGGCGCACTATGGAGGCCTTTTTGAAGGTGGTCCCTTTTGATGCCCAGACGGTATCCAACGGGGCCAGGATCCTGTGCGGAGTGGAAAAAAAGGAATTTCCCATCTGCTTGGAAGATGTAGAGCGTATTTTAAAGGTGCTTCGTGTGAAAGATACGCTGAAGGTCACGTTGGAGACGGGAGATATCGCCTATTCCAACCTTCCGGTGGAAGAGTATGAGACGATCCTGACAGAGGATCTTTTGGATCGGGCGAAAAAAGAAGGTGCTTTGAAGATCCTGGTCCATTTGGAGGATCCGTGTGACCTGGAAATCATAAAAGAACATCTGCCAAAACAGGTGTGCTATACCATCGCCCATGGTACTCTTTTGCAGATCCAAAATCAGGAAGCCACCAAGTGGAATGGTGTCAGAACCATGCTGGAGTTTGTGGGATGTCTGCCGGAGGAGGCTATTTATTTTGGAGATGACTGGGATGATATCCAGTCGATCCAAAAATGTGGTCTGGGGATCGCCATGGGCAATGCCCTGGCAGAGGTGAAGAACGCAGCGGATGATGTGACCGAAACCAACGATGAGGATGGGGTCGCTTGCTATTTGGAGAGATACCTGCTGGATACAAACAGCCTGTAATATGGGTGTCGATATTCGTGTCGCCGAAAGAAAACATATTGAAATAATAGAGAAAAGCACCGCCTTCGTAGGGAGCGAAGACGGTGCCTTTTTAGGGAATATAAATAGGAAAATGAAAAAGTTTCAGCCATGTGATATGGCGTGCGGAGGAAATTGGGGATTCCTCCGCCTTTTTTATTTTAACATGCAGGTAATAAAAAAATGATTGCGAAAAACTACACAAAGAACATGGATTTCTACAATT
>JAFYLG010000275.1 GCA_017537225.1 Lachnospiraceae bacterium | reverse complement strand
TACCCCACACTCCAAGGAACGTCACATGGGAACGCCCTGGGCCTCAACCTTTTTCATCAACTCATGGGACAGCTTCACATCCTCTTCATCGCTATGAGGCATAACACGCAGCAGGTAATACTTACCTTCTACGTCACTTACACGGTACTTTTTATCCTGAGACCATCCTTTGGGGATGAATTCTTTTGTTACAAATTTCATGCCGTTCTCACTTTCTTATGGTACATCATCTACTATGACATTGTTTCACGCCCAAATAATAAGAAAGATCATGCCGATGCCGTATATAAAAACAGCTCCTGCATGATCTTTTTCTTGCTCTATTTCTTCTTCATAAGATGACTCCCATGACTCGTCATGTGCCGAGCCATCACTTCTTACGATTCTTTGCTCCGATATCGCGCAGATGGGTCAGGCTGCCGTCCTTTTCCTTGATGCTGATATTGTCAAGGTTGCCGCGCAGGTTTGCACGGATGGCCTGGATATACTCCTGGCGCAGTCTCTTCTGTTCTTCGGCCTCCTCGGGGGTCAGACCCTCACCTTTGGCCTTGTGATATAATTCATTGATACGCTCAATATCTTTCTCAGTCATTGTTTCCTCCAAATTGATTACGATTCTCTGCATCCTTGCAGAAATTTGATTTCATTCTACCACAGATCATGGCTTTCGTCTATCTACTGCGAGTATATTTTTAACCTACTTGGTACTTTCGCCAGATTCCGCACCTACATACTCCAGAATCTGAGGCCACATAGCCTCTGCCGTGCGATACCCATGCATATAAAAATCTCCCAGCTTCTTGCGATCCCGCTCCAGGCGGCTGATCACCGGGACAGACGGACGGATCACCAGCACACGACCGGTTTTCTCTCGCTCCTGCTGTTCCAGGTATTCCATGAGCCGATTATATTTGATATGACGTGTAGCCATAGTATCCAGCAAATTTGGATATTTACGCAGTACCCATTGATTTAGTTTATGGCTACGAGCGGAAAAGGACTTACGATATCCGGCTTCTCTGGTCAGGATCACGATATTTTTCTGATATCCCTGCTTCATAGCACGAAACAACGGTACCGCATCTGCCACACCACCATCACAGTAGGGCACACCATCGATCTCCACCATCTTCGTCATAACAGGCAGACTGCTGGATGCACGTACGATATTCAACAAACGATCATGATCCTCACGCTCATCCATGTATTCTACCTGACCGGTAAGACAATTAGTCACTGTATACTCACAACGGATCGGTGAATTGGTATAGATCTCAAAATCGAAGGGATATCTTTTGTTGGGAAACTCATCGAACAGCATGTCCATGTCCAGGATCGTCCCTTTACGCAAAATCGATTTCAAGTTGACCATGTCTTCTGATTTACTGCTGGGAATCCCGCAGGCACTCATACGTCCGATCTGTTTGGACACATAGCTGTTTGCATTACAAGCTCCCGCAGAGGATCCCACCACATAGGGCAGATAAAGCCCCTGTTCCATAAAATAATCCAACACACCGGAGGTGAATAAACCACGACGGGCCCCACCTTCTAAAACCAAAGCCACAGAATCCGTCTGCTTTATATGATCGCACATCGTCTTTATATTATCTCGTTCCATAATATATACCTTTAACCAAGCATAGTCGGTCTGGCAAACCGTGCTACGATAGCCTCAGCCATTTTCAATCCGTCCACTGCCGCCGATGTAATTCCTCCGGCATAACCAGCCCCCTCACCACAGGGATAGAGACCGAGAATGGGGGATTCCATGTTTTCATTACGCAGGATACGTACCGGCGATGAGGTACGGCTCTCCACACCCGACAACAGGGCATCTTCACGATCAAATCCACGAATCTGGCCGCCAAACATATGAATGCCTTCTTCAATGGCGTCGCCCAATTCTGCGGGAAGTATATCTCTCACCTGACCCAGACCGTAGGCACCACAAATGTCTGGTGTCAAATCTCCATATCCGGTACTGGATGTATGCTGGCAATAGTCACCATAAAGCTGCACAGGTACTTTTCCCTGCATCTGCTCATAAGCTCTCTTTTCGATGATCCGCTGAAAATTCATGCCAGCCAATACGGGATGATCGCTCATCATCACATCGAATGTGGACATGGGTGCCCAGGAACTTTGAGCAAAATCAGATCTCTCCCTCTGTTTCCACTGCTCACACCACCATGCCATATCGGTAGGATTTACTGTCACAACAATAGCACTGTTGGCATTCTTACCGTCACGGGCATGATAACTCATACCGTTGACTGCCAGATATCCGACCTCCGAAGATGCATTGACCACCTTACCGCCAGGGCACATACAGAACGAGTACACTCCTCTGCCACTACTGGTCTGGGCTGTCACTTTATAAGGCGCGGCTGGCAATTTATGAGCGCTGACACCGTACTGACTTTCCTGGATCATACTCTGAGGATGCTCCATACGGAAACCAACAGCAAATGCCTTGGCTTCCATCGGCACACCTTTATTTGCCAATCTCTCAAACGTATCTCTGGCACTATGACCGATGGCCAACACACAAACCGAACAATCCATGCGCTGAAGCACACCGCTTTGCTCCACCAGCAAACCGATCAATTGACCGTCCTGGATCTCGAAATCTGTCACTTTACAGCCAAATCGAACTTCGCCTCCAAACTGACGGATCTGCTCACGCAAGTTACGGATCACCAGTCGCAGATGATCGGTACCGATATGAGGCTTATTGTCATAGACGATCGAAGGATCAGCACCATACTGAACAAAGGTCTCCAACACACGACGGATCCGCCCTGTAGGGTCCTTGACCATGGTATTTAACTTACCGTCTGAAAAAGTACCGGCACCGCCTTCGCCAAACTGAACATTGGACTCGGGATCCAATGCACCACCTTGCCAGAATGCCTCCACGTCCTTACCGCGCGTGTCAACATCCTGACCTCTCTCCAATAAAATCGGACGATATCCCTTGCGTGCCAGCTCCAACGCGGCAAATAAACCGGCAGGACCGGCCCCCACCACCACAGGACGATGGGCCAAAGGTTCCATACCCTCGGCAGGGAAACGATATCCCATCTGTGGAGCTGCCACCACGCCTTTCTTTCCAAGACGCTTCAGCAAATCTTTTTCTTTATTCGCTACTACATCCAGACAATATACATACAGGATATCCTGCTTTTTTCTGGCATCAATGGAACGCTTGCGAATATGTATCTGACGGATCTCCTTTACCGGGATTTTCAGATAGTCAGCTGCCAGCTGTTCCATCGTACGTTTATCATCAATGCCGCATTTGCATTGCAAAATACGAATCATAAGTTCTCCTCTCTATCGACAGGCTGCCTCTGCCGCTGCCATACCACTGGCCCAGGCAAAGTGCAAGTTATAGCCGCCGCAAATACCGTCCACATCCAGGATCTCACCGGCAAAATACATTCCGGAGATCTTCTTGGATTCAAATGTCTCAGCGATAATATCTCTAAGATCTACTCCACCAGCTGTAACCTGAGCTCGATCATAGCCCAGATATCCTGTTACCGGTACGGTAAAATCTGTGATCACCGACTGTAAACGAGACAAACAACGATTATCCATCTGTGAAGCAGACATCATTAAAGGCAAACCGGCTTCCTTACACATCTGCAGCCACAACTTTTTGGGGAACAGACCTACGCCCCACTCCTGCAACTCTTTGTGACCCAACTGGTCACGACGCTGACGAAGGCGACCAAATACATCTCCCTCCGCCCACTGAGGCAGGAAATTAATATGTATCTCTGTCTTTTTCTTTTGTAAGTGTGAATAAATAGCCGGATGGCTCAACTGGAAGATCACAATACCGGACAGACCGTTTTCTGTCAGCTGCAATTCTCCTTCCTCCTGTCGGATGCTCTTGCCATCCACCGTCAGACTGGCACAAACTCTGGCACGAATACCTGCCAAAGGTTTAAATCGCTTAGGGTCCGCTTTTAAACCGGTCAATGCAGGAAATGGCGTGACGATTCGATGTCCCAGATCCATAGCCAACGAATAACCACTGCCATCCGATCCGGTCACGGGAGATGCCTGTCCACCACAACACAGGATCACACGATCTACTTTGAGGTTGGAAGTAGAACCTCTTTTTTCTATTTTTCCAGACTTTTCTGTTCTTCCGGACTTTTCTGCGGCACCTTCCTGCTCCGATTCTATTGTACGTACCTTGATTCGAAATCCTCCGGTGACAAGCTGTATCCCCAGCACATCACTATTGCAGTGGATCTCAACACCCAAACGATCGCACTCTGCACGCAGACAATCCAGTACCGCAGCTGCCTGTCCTGATGCAGGATAATAATAACCATCTCGCTCCGAAGGCTCTATTCCTATCTCTGTGAAAAAATCCAGGATTTTTTCTGTAGGATATCGTTTCAGCAAAGAGGTGATCAGGGGGCTGTCAACACCACCACGCTGATCCCCTGCATAAAAACAAGAGGGATCCATCTTTGCATTGGTATAATTGCAACGACCGTTACCAGTGGCCAATATCTTTTTTCCGACACGGTCTTTGTGCTCTAAGACAATAACATGAGCACCCTGCCGTGAAGCAGTGATTGCAGCTGCAAGACCTGCCGCGCCACCTCCTACGATGGCGATTCGACGATTTGCCATAAGACTATCCCTCCTATACATATTTCTACATCATATCATTATACCCAATCCCAAAATAAAATGCAATCCTTAGCTACTGTAGCTCTCCAAAAAATCATAGTAATCTGCCAGGGTCCTCATATAGATCCCCTGAGTCAGCATAGCCTGTTGTTCTAGCGGAAAATCTCCCAGTGCAATATGAAGTTCTTCATATACTGCAGTACGGTCTCCCGTGTAGGCTGTCAACCATCCGTCTTCTGCAATCAAAAACACGGCATATTCCGGTTTCTTTTCTGTAATGGTCAAACGTACGGTAAATGCTCTGCGTGAAAATACAGTCACCTGATAATGACGGACCAAATCACTGGCACCAACATTTTCCTGTTCTGCCAAATCCATTAAATATTGCTCCAATTCTACCCGATTCAATCCATACATATCCGTTGGGATCGGCTGTGTTTCATTGGTAAACTGACGAGTACGGGCATCATATGTTTCCAATGTATAAGTCATACGGGGCGTTATATAGATATCAGTACTGTCATCGGCGGGGATTATCTGATGCATCCCTTGCTGCATCTCCTGTTGGGAATTCTCCTGGGACAGTTCATTCTTTGTATATACATTCCCCTCTTTTTCTATGACGGTACCATACTCCAATACATTGGAATGTTCTGTTTTATATTGACTCTCCTGACGTCCTGCCTGAACGACGATGCCCTGGCTCTCCTCTTGTTTCTGATGAGTTTTTTCATAATAACTGACAATATAGACTGCCGTTACCAGACAAAACAATGCGATTGCCGGTGAAAAGAGCATGAGTCCCCGCATCAACTTTTTCCTTGTTTTCTTTTGTCGAAAGGTAGGTAAATGGTCTGTTTTTTTCATATTCTGTCACCTCATTATATTTCATGATACAAAACAAAAGGAATGAGGTGATCACACCTCATTCCCAGTATGGACAGAATATTACTTTTTAAACATTCATTCCCAGTTATGAACGATTTATCGATCCATTACAGCAAATGGAGTTTTTTGCCAAAGGATGCCAGCGTACGGCCAAAAGGCATACGGGCCAGTTCCTCTTCATCCATGCATTTTAATACAAGCAGCAGCACAAAATACAGGAACATACCCACTACGATACTGATGACCATAGGGATCAATTGACTGTCGATAGCCATATGGATCAATTGATACAGTCCCCAAACGGCAACGCCCATAGCACCGGAACAAGCCAGCGGCAACAGAAATGTCTTTTTGATCTCCTGCTGGAAGTTCATGATCTTGCGAATAGAAAGCGCATTGAGCACGCACATGGATGCTCCAAAGATAATATTGGCAGCAACCACACCGTAAATACCCATGTTAAAGCCCCACAGCATGGCAGCCAACAGTACTGTATGCAATACCAGAGACAACGCCGCATTGATAATGGGCTGTTTCATATGTCCAATCCCCTGTAATACACCGTTAGTTACGGTGGACAGAGAGAAAAATACGACTGCGCTGGAGCCCCAGGTCATCATGTTAATGGCTGCCACATTTTTACCACGGAACAACACCATCATAATAGGCTCTGCCAATACTGCCAGACCAACAGCAGAAGGAATGGCGATCAACATAGTAAAGCGAATGATCTGATCAATACTGTCGATAGCGGCACCGTGGTCACGACGGGCCATGGCTTTGCTCAATGTAGGAATTACAGAAGATGCCAGGGAAGTAGCAATCGCTACCGGCACATGTACCATTACCAGATACTTACCGGAAAAAGCACCCCAAACACTCTTGTAGCTATCCATCTCACCAGCTGCTTCTACATAATGGCCAAACATACTGTTATCCAACAGGGAACTGATATTGTAGATAACCGAACTGAGGATCACCGGCAGAATAGTCATCACCAGAACCTTGCTGATATCTGCATAACTGTCCCACTCGGTAGACTGATCTCTGCGGATCTGACGCTTGATCACACGATCGTACATCAAATACACAAATCCACAGAACACCAATGCTGTCACCGCACCCATCAAAGTACCCAATGTACCACCGGCTGCACCGTAGGCATTGGCATAAATGTGTGTACTGTGGATCTTGTCCGCATTTAATCCGTACTGGAACAAATAATAAGCGGCTACAACACTGACAATCGCATTGACGATCTGCTCAAAAATCTGAGACAATGCAGTAGGGATCATAGTTCCCTGACCCTGGAACAGGCCACGCAGCACACCAAGCAATGCCATGACGAAAATAGCAGGAGCCAAAACCTTGATAGCAGATGCTGCCTCAGGCATATTTAATACGACCTGTGCAAAGAAGTCCGCTCCAAACCAACAGATCCCGCAGGCCAGTGTGCCAACGATCAAAGCAAAGACCATGGCACTGCAGAAAATGCGGTAGGCATTGCGATATTCCCTCACCGCCATCTTGGCCGACACCAGCTTAGACACCGCCAGCGGCAGACTGTAAGAGGACAGCAACAGAATGATATTGTAGATCTGATAAGCCGCGGAATATACGCCGATACCTTCTTCGCCCAAAATATTGGTCATGGGGATACGATAAATCAAACCAATGATCCGCACCAAAATACCGGCCATGGCCAAGATCGTTCCCTGGATCAGAAAGCTGGGTTTTCCTTTTTTTCCTGTTTGCATATACGCTCATCCATTTCCCGGCATGGCAGATCTCTCCGCCATGCCTGTCTCATTTGTAAGTTTACTAGTGTTTCACAGGGTTTATACATGTTTGTTTACATCCACCCTGCCTATATGTGTCAGCCGTACAAAAACATCAGCCAACTACAAACCAAATTTACTTGATCACGGTATCTTCCATATCGGTGTCAAGAACGGTACATACCCAGGTCTGACCGGGATTCAGCACCAGTTCATTGCCTGCCAGATCATAGTACTTGGTAGGCTCATATTCAGTGCCGCCAACCCATACGATCGGGATGGCCTTACCCTGAGTAATGTAATAACCGGGATTACCATTGGTATCCCAGATGTTGATCCACAGATACTGAGTTCCAAAATAAGGCTCCCAGTCACAATACTGGATCAGCACATTGTCTACAGCCAGCTGCTCGCCGGTCATATCATCGATCTGAGGACCGCCGAACTGATAACGCAGATACTTCTTGGAAGTCTCGTCATATTCAAAATAGATCTTGTCGCCATTATTATCGCGGAAGCCGGGATATACATAAGTAGCAGGAGTACCTTCTTCTAAAGTAACATCACCGGTATTCTTGGCAAACAGAAATACTCCACGGTTGAAACCATCCTCGTGGTGAGTACGATAGCCCATCTTGTCGATACCGGCAAGCAGACCATCTTCACTGGCATAGGCGTTGTGAGGGGCCTTACGATCGCTGGTACGATAATAAACCGTGTTACCAATACCCTTAACACCGTTCAGATTATCGATCTGATCCAGATAGATATTGGCATAATCACACTGTCCAAAATGGGCATAAATGGAATCCCAGTGCTGAGACCAGAATACGAAATAGGTACGGGCACTACGGACAGAACCAATCTTCTCCAGGCCCTCATAATCTTCAAACACGCCCATTAGACGAGTGATCATACCCTCTACAGGAGCCTCATAAATAATAGCAGCCTTGCTGATAGCAGTCTGAGGAGTAGCCTTCTTGATATTACTCAGCATGATGGAAATGGGACGTCTGGCAACCTTTTCTTCCTCTTCCCATAAACCGGTCAGATAGCTTCTTACCATACCTTCCGGAGCCACTTCTACGGCCTCTGTCGTCTCTTCGGGAGTAGTCTCCTCTACAACAGGTGCTGCAGTGGTCTCTACAACAGGTGCCTCGGTCTCTTTTACAGTTTCCTCAGGAGTCTCCACTGTCTCTGCACTACCACAGGCTGTCAGGCCAAATAGAGCTACTGCAGCAACTAACAGGATCATTTTGTGTAACTTTTTCATACTTTTCTCGTCCTTTAAATTATTTTATTCTCTGGTGATACCTAATCTATCCATAATAACACGCTGACGCTCTTCCATGACGGCACGCTCCTCTTCCTCCATGTGGTCGTAGCCGCACAGATGAAGCAAACTGTGCACTGTCAGGAAAGCAAACTCTCTCTCCACGGAATGTCCATATGCCTGAGCTTGTTCGATCACACGCTCTGCGGAGATCATCATATCACCCAGCATCAGCTCACCGGTATCCGGATGGAAATACTCATCGTACTCCTCCAACCAGTCAAAATCGGAAGGTTCCTCGTACTCGATCATAGGGAAGGATAAAACATCGGTAGGTGCATCTACACCACGAAACTCCTTGTTAACTTCATGGATCGATGCATTATCTGTGATAACCACCTCCACCTGAGCTTCATAAGGACATTCTTCTTCGTCCATCACCGCCTCCAGACAACGATCCAACAGCTCCTGACAGGGGATCTTTAAATCAATATCTGTTTCAATTTCTAAATAGCAGGTCATTCTTTTTCCCTCCTATCTTCTGTATGACGATATCCTCCGCGATCACTGCGGCGGTATCCACCTCTTCGCTCCCCGGATCCGTCACCGTTTCGATCTGCAGGGGGACGATGATCCATCGGTTTTTTCATTTTCTCCATCTTGGCATCGTAAGCGTCATAGGCATTAACGATCTTCTGTACCAGTGGATGTCTCACAATATCCACACTGCTCAGCTCGATCATGGCGATATCATCGATACCAGCCAATACCTTGCGAGCTACTTCCAAACCGGACTGCTGGTCCTTAGGCAGATCTCTCTGGGTCATATCACCGGTAACGACCACCTTAGATCCAAAGCCGATACGGGTCAAAAACATCTTCATCTGAGCAGGTGTCGTGTTCTGTGCCTCATCCAAAATAATAAAGGCATTATCCAGAGTACGGCCACGCATATAAGCCAGAGGTGCCACCTCGATCAGTCCCTTCTCCGCATTGTGGAGATAAGCGTCGGCGCCCATGATCTGATACAGAGCATCATACAAAGGACGCAGATAAGGATCGATCTTACTCTGCAGATCACCTGGCAAAAATCCCAGTTTCTCACCGGCCTCGATGGCGGGACGAGTCAGGATGATACGGTTGACCTCATTATTCTTAAAAGCCTGGATAGCCATGGCCATGGCCAGATAGGTCTTACCGGTACCAGCGGGTCCCAGACCAAAGACGATCATTTTCTCGCGGATAGCATCCACATACTGCTTTTGACCGATGGTCTTAGGCTTTACAGGCTTGCCATTGATAGTACGACAGATAATGTCCTTATCGATCTCCAGGATCTTCTCTTCCTTGTCCTGAAATACCAGAGACAGGGCATAATCTACGTTTTGTTCACTGATAGTGTTTCCACGTTTAGAAAGCTCTACCAGATTATTGATCACACTCTTGGCCTTCGTCACTTTTGAATCCGGACCAATGATCTTTAAGGCGCCATCACGGGAGATCAACGTCACATGCAGCGTCCTCTCAATTTTTTTCATGTAGCTGTCAAAAGGACCGCATACGTTCTTTTCGTGCTCCATAGGGATGTCAACGATGGTCTCAACGATACTCATCTAGTTATTGGTTTCCTCCTGGTGTACCGTATTCTCAGCGATAGGCACAGACTGCGCAATGGGGCGGATCACAGTTATAGTACCTTCTGCCACACACTCTTCGCCTATCATATCTATTCTAACATTTTTTTCAATAATTTGTACCCCTTTTTCCAATAATTTTTCAAAAAATCTCAAACAATTTTCTTCTGCTATGGAAATCGCCTGTTGATTGCTGTAAATTGCATAATTTTCATCATATTCCCGCAGAGTAGACAGCTTCCAGGACACCGGAAGCGTAAGCTTCGAACCGATGCAAAGACATCCTGAGGTGGTTACCACATCATATTTTTTAAATGAATACAAGTACGGTATCTTCTTTAGTATCGGCAGCTTCTCCAGTAATTTTCGTAAAAAATCAGAAGATTCATCTTTCTCTCCTGTTCTTATTCCAGAATCTGAAATCCCGCTAAGGTCCAGCGTAAAGTTCTTACCCAATGCCTCCACCTTCAAGCAATATCGTTTTTCCCCTGTATACCACTTTACCGGATGTTCCAAGGCAATTCGATCTTGATAGTCAATCACCGTTTGAGCCAGAATGTCCCCATCTGCGGCAACCAGATACTCTCCCACCTTTTCCTTGCTGTCGTTGTACAATTCTACCACTCCACGTACCAATACCTGACCTTCTGTAACTCTATCTCCTGCCTTCACCATAGGTGTGCCACTGCGTGTAATGATTTCTGTGATCACTCCGTCTTGTAAAGCCACTAGATCGCAGGGAACATTCTCTGACTCATCTACTGTCAGGATACCAGTATTTTCACGAATCTGTATGTACAGTCTGGTTCCACTGATTTGCGCTGACACCCAGGTGATCTCCGGATAAATCTCTCGTATCTTCATTTCCAGGTCCTCACATACGACCTGGCTTTTACGCATGCCAGTATCATACCCTTCCTGGATCAAGGTTTTTCTCAGCAATTCATCGGTAAAGTACGCATTGCCATCAAAATCAATTTGCCAGATATGCAGAGACAGTACGTATAATATGATCAAACACACAGGGATCCCTGCGGCAAATACTTTGCGACGACGATAGGATCGTAATCGAAACGGAAGTCCCTGTTTTTCCAATACGATCAGACGATTCTTGGATTTACGCACAAATCCCACCAACTGTTTAAAATCCCTGCGCCGCACATAAAAGCAGTATTTCCCTTCTTTACGTACCAAGTCCCATAATTCGATACCGTTGTATCCACACAAATTTATGACCCGTTCCGGAGAACATCCTGATAATTCTACCAGGACAGTTCCGCCCCACCATTTTATCAGCCGATTCATGGCACCTCCTTAGCTATAATACTTGATCTCGTAGATTTTACCTGTGACTTTCATCTCTTCTGCTGTATAAAACGCAATATCCAGGTCCTTCCCTGTGATCTGTATCTTGCAGGGCCTGGACTGGATTTTTATGCTTTCCGCACTATACTCAATGATTCCTTTATGGTTTTCAATAAACAGACAACCATTGCCAAAGGAGGACAACACGACCACATCTGATGACACTTCTCTGGGAATCCCCAAACAGCTGGCCAAGGTTTGGATGCGATCATTCATAAGCGGCCTCCTTTTGGAGATAGTCACTGTTATTGTATGCACGGAGAATTCGTGGATTGACTGTAAGTTGAAGCAAGGTATAACTATACTTTTATTTGCAATCTTAGGGAATATATGTTAGGATATATGGGACTTTAAGAGTATGTTTTAACAACAAAACATTGTTTTTTATAACCAGAAAGGAGCCACGCATCTTATGGCTTTAGACGGAATCGTAATCGCAAACCTGCGCCATGACATGGAAGAACGCATCCTGGGAGGTCGTATCAGTAAGATTGCTCAGCCCGAGGCCGACGAACTGCTGTTGACCATCAAAAGCTACAGCGGACAATATCGTCTTTCTTTGTGTGCCAGCGCCAGCCTTCCCTACGCCTATTTTATCGACGCCAATAAGCCCAATCCTCCGGCAGCCCCCAACTTCTGTATGTTGCTGCGCAAACATATTGGTGGTGGTCGTATCACACAGATCAGCCAGCCTGGTCTGGAGCGTATCCTGATTTTTACCGTAGAGCATCTGGATGAGATGGGTGACGTTCGCCATAAAAAGCTGATCATCGAGATTATGGGCAAGCATTCCAACATCATCTTTTGTGACGAAAATGATCGCATTATCGACAGTATCAAGCACATTCCGGCCACGGTCAGTTCACTGCGTGAGGTACTGCCCGGCCGCCAGTATTTCATCCCCAATACCATGGACAAAAAGGATCCTCTGACCCTTACCGAAGACGATTTCATGTCCCATACTGCCCAGTAGCCCCATCCCTGTGCCAAGGCCATCTATACCACATTGACAGGCTTAAGCCCTCTGGCTGCCGAGGAGATCTGCTACCGTGCTACTCTGGACAGCGATCAGCCCATCAACACCATGTCTGAGGCAGAAAAGCTGCACCTGTTCGGCACTCTGCGTCGTGCCATGGAGGACATTCAGGAAGGTCGATTCTGGCCTAATGTGATCAGCCGTGATGATATCCCGGAAGAGTTTGCCTCTTTGGAATTGACTCATCTGCTGGACAGTGACGCCGGCTATGAGTGTGAAGAATACGAAGATGTGAGCCTGGTACTCCAGTCCTTTTACGCCACTCGCAGCGCTGTCAGCCGCATCCGTCAAAAGTCGGTAGATCTGCGCCGCGTAGTTTCTACTGCCCTGGAGCGAAATATCAAGAAGTATGACTTGCAGCAAAAGCAGATGAAAGACACGGAAAAACGGGAAAAGTTCCGCATCTATGGCGAATTGATCCACGCCTTTGGTTATGGTCTGGAAGAAGGTGCCAAAGAACTGGTGGCCTACAATTACTACGATGACAACAAAGAGATCAAGATCCCTCTGGATCCTGACCTATCTCCTGCTGACAATGCCAAACGCTACTTTGAAAAATACAACAAGCAAAAGCGTACTGCAGAGGCCCTGACTGGTCTGTTGCAGGAAACTCTGGACGAGATCACTCATCTGGAATCCATCGCTGCCTCTTTAGATATCGCTGTGTCTGAATCTGATTTAACTCAGATCAAAGAGGAATTACAGCAGTTTGGCTATATTAAAAAGCACTATTCCCAGAAGCGAGGACCTGGTTACAAGGGACAAAAAAAAGAAAAGCGTACCGTCAGCAAGCCTTTCCACTATGTTTCCAGCGACGGGTTCCACATGTATGTGGGTAAAAATAACTTCCAGAACGAAGAAGTTACCTTCCAAATC
>JAFYLG010000274.1 GCA_017537225.1 Lachnospiraceae bacterium | reverse complement strand
TCCTCTGCCCCATCCTGCATCATAGCAGGCTTGGCATTGATCAGATAACTGGGACCGGTAAGGTCTGCCTTAGGCATTACAGGAATCTCCTTTACCAGGTTCTCGCCGGCATGCTTCTTGGCCAATTCATCCAGATCACCAAATTCCAGCGCACGCAGAGGGCAAGCATCTACACATACAGGGTTACCGCCGGCAGCACGAATAGCAGCACACGCGTCACACTTGCCAACCTTCTGCTTGTCAGCGATATACTGAGGTGCTCCATAAGGGCAAGCAGCCACACAGGCCTGGCAACCGATACACAACTTCTCATCGTGGATCACGGTGCCATCCTCGGCGACATACATCGCACCCTGAGGGCATACTTCCACACAAGCAGGATTCTCACAGTGATTGCAGGACATGGTCAAATGGAACCAGTTTACATCGGGGTAAGAACCCACTTCGTAATCCTTCACTTCACGGAACAAGGTTCCTACATCCAGTCTGTTTTTATCTTTGCAGGCAACCTGACAAGTACGGCAGCCAGTGCACATGGTCGCATCAAAATAAAAACCTAATTTACCCATCTATGTCGCCTCCTTTTACAGCGTAATCTGTGTCATAGTATTTTCTACGTCGGGTGCCAAAGGCTCACCGTCGTATAATTCGAAGTTACAGTTGTAGTTGTTGTAACCGGTAACACCCATACCAGAGATCACAGGGCCGCACAGTACGTTGTCAGCACCACCACGGTCTACCTGATTCTTATCATCATAGTTCAGCCAGGATCCGTGAGGAACACCTACACAACCGGGCATGATGATATTCGTCAGAGATGCCGTACGCAGGATAGCACCATGAGCGTTATATACCTTAACGGTATCGCCAGTCTTGATTCCCTTAGCCTCTGCATCTGCCTTGTTCAGGAATACAGGATTGGGCCAAGTCTCACGCAACCAAGGGCAGTTATCAAATACCGAGTGAGAACGACGCAGATAGTGAGGGTTATAGCACAGGAAAGGATACTCACTGGGTTCGCCGCCAATGATGCCATCCTTAAAAGTGGTCTCATAACCTTCAGGCGCTACAGTATAGGTGGGATAAGGCTTAAAGGTACCTGCAGGGCTGTAACCCATGGAGTTCAGGATATCTGCCTTCCAGTCATTATAGATCTCAAACTTACCGGAATCACTGCTCAAAGGATGTCCTTCGGGATCATCGATGAAATCCTTGTATCCAATAAAGCCGTAGTTGTCGCCTTCCTTTCTGGGAACGGTGTAGCAACCATCTGCCAGGAACTGTTTCAGACTGATCTTACCTTCCTGAGGCTTACCTTCTACGCCCATCTCATCGATGTCAGCCTGAGTAATGGTAACCAGCGTTTCATAAGCATCACCGGCCTCGTTGATCACAGTACATCCAGCGATCTGATTATAGAACTGCTGCTCCTTGCTGATAGGCCACAACTTATCAGCTTCCTCTTCCATTCCCATAGCCTTCAGGATACCGCGGCAAATATCTACGTCATCCTTGGCCTCGTACAGCGGTTCTGTTACCTTAGTCCATACAAACAGGGACTCACGATTACCGGTCAGGAAGCCACCAACTCTCTCCCACAGAGTGGTAACAGGCATTACGATATCGGCATACTTAGCCTGTGTAGTCAGGAACTGAGCGTTGGTGCAGACAAATTCTAACTGACGCATTACCTTAATACCATTGGTCAGGTCAGGGCTGGTCTGCAGACGGGCATCGCCGTCCCAGTACATCATCTTAACATTGACATCACGGATATCGGCAGCATTGTACTTTGCAGAATAGTAGTCAGCGTTATTATTTGCCTTACCAGTCAAAATACTCTGCCACATAGTAGGACCATTCAAACGCAGATCACAGGCATTGCCAGGGGCTGCAGGCAGACCGGCACCACCGGCTTTAACCAAGTTAGGACCACTATTACCGGCGGCAGAAGCATACATCGCACCACAGGAGTGACCCGATTTACCATAATGACCACCCATACATCCGATCGTCATAAACAACTGAGGGATATCCTCGGCATTACGGTTACGAGCATGTGCATAGCTATGCAGGATGGAAACTGCCTTATCCTTACGCATCTCGTTGGCATACCACTTGATATCCTCTACGGGAGTACCACAGATCTTGGAGGCCCACTCTGCAGTCTTAGGGATCTCATCGTACTTACCCAAAACATAATCCTGGAAGTTCTCGTTAAGCTTAGCTCCCTCAGGCATATGGTCCTTATCGAAACCAACGGTGTACTTATTCAGGAAATCCCAGTCTACAATGCCGCCTTTTTCCTTATCCAGAGCCAGCATCTCATAGGCAACACCCAGCAGGAATGCCGTATCAGTACCGGGACGCACACGGATCCACTTAGCATCAAAGGTAGAGGCTGTCGCGTTAAAGGAAGGACCCACCACTACAAACTGAGTCTTACCACTCTTTTTGGCCTGCATAAAGTTCCAGGTACGGCTGCCTGCAGATGCCCAGGCAGGATTACCACCATAGAACACGATGGTATCTGAATTCTTCAGATCCATACGGTCATTTGCTTTGTTCAGGTCATAGGCAGGAAGACCTAATTTATTTACGTTTAAGCAATATGTACCATAGGAGGTGGTGTCAGCGTAACTGGTATAACCACCCATCAGCGCCAAAATGTGCTTTGAGCAATCACCGGTACGAGCCATGCAGCTACCAGGACCATACGCTGCATATACTCTCTTGATTTCATCGGCTACATACTTAAATGCCTCATCCCAAGTAATGCGCTCCCACTCATCCACGCCACGCAGGTGACCATTCGTTTTATCACCACCGCCGGGCTGCCAGTTTTTACGCTTCATCGGATATTTCAGACGGTCATTACCGAAGCACTGCTGCTGCTGTGCACGACCACGAACACATGCACGCTGCTGTTGGTATTCCCAGCTGTCTTCATGGTTGTCATCGGTCTTCTGGCGCACTACCATACCATCTTTTACCATTACCTTGTTTACACAACGGCCTGCACAGTTATGCCAACATGCTGCAGATACCCAGGTGCCACCCTCCTCAGGGTTGATGATAGGGCTGTGCTCCACAGGTGCCGTAGTTTCGGGAGCCTTAGTACTCTCCGGGGCTTTGGTTGATTCTGCTGTAGATTCATTCAATGTGGAATCTCCACATCCGGCCAGACTCAGTCCGGCCACAGCCGCAGTTGCGGCAGCACTGCCCTTTAAAAACTGTCTGCGGCTGAACTGCGCGTTCAGCATTTTCTCCATGAATTGTGCCATGTTCTTCCTCCTTTTTATTCCTTATTTGAATCTCGTCCTGTCCTAACCTTCCAAAAAGAAGTTATTCCAGTACAGGCCGTTATCATTTTCACTATATCCTATGTTTTGTAAATTTTCAATGGTCAAATCATTCACAAACGTTACTTATACCTCACTTTCACAAAATGTGTTACCTTCTTCTCTTTCAAGCAGCTAAAACTCTCACTTTTCGCGAGGGTTTCACCGAAAAATCCTCACTTTTAGTTGGTGTACATCCTTCTCTCTCCATGCTATGATAGTCATACACATCCTCATGCGCTCCTCCACTATATTCCCCATAAAATCACAACAACAGAAAGGAGTTTTCCATGCGATCTGCCAAACGCTTTTGTCTGGCAGCGGCCTTTGGTATGTCTTTTTTAGCCGCTTGCCGCACGTCTACACTTCCTGACACATACCCCCCGGATACAGAGTCAGCATTCACTTCATCACCTGTCCTCCCTACAGAAGAAATCTCTTCTATCTTCCCTTCCCATTCCTCTTCCGAAGAAATCTCTTTTGCGCCTCTCGCCTCTTCTGCCCCAGAAGAAGAACAAACCTCTCTCCTCTTCATAGGAGATCTTTCTACCGCAGAATACCCTGTCGCCACAGAGTCCGTCGATACAGAACCCGTCGATACAGCGCCTGTCATCACCGAATCTGTCGAAATATTAACCTCCGCATCTTTTGCAGAATCCATCTCAGAGCCAACTCCAGATCCAATTCCAGAACCAATCCCCGAATCCGCCACTCTCCCCACCTCGACATCTGCCATCGAACCACCTTCGCAATCAACCGAAGAATCGCCCTCGACCTCCTCCGCGGCTTCTTCTTTGGTACCACCCGCAGAACCATCTCCCCTATTAAATCGCGGTCGTGCCGAAGAAGCCTTTCAGTTGCAGAACCAAATCCTGACAGGACATGGCATAGACTCTCTTCTGTGGAGCGAGCCACTCTATGAAGTTGCTGCACAGCGCGTACAACAGATTTCTTCCGACTACAGCCACAACGGCTGTCCTGACTGGGTGGCAGAAAATATCCTCATGGGTACCAACCGAGCAGATCTGGCTGTTCAGATCTGGTATGACAGCCCGGGACATCAACGCAACATGCTGGCAGGCTGGACCTATGGCGCCATTGCCAACTATGGCTTTTACTGGGTAGCTATCTATGCCATGGTGGAGGCTCCGTGATGCGCCAGAACCTCGTTTACCTCCACACCACTCAACACATTTTGAAAGGACCAACTCTATGAATCACACATACACATTTCGATTGCAACGGCTGCTTGCCCTTCCTTTGCTGATCATCTTTTTCCTGACCACTTCCCTGTTATTTTCTCCTCGTCTTTCCGCCTTTGCCGATGAATCCACTGCTTCCAACGGTTCCGCCGAAGCCAACGAATCTTTCAATTCCGATGAGGAAGCAGCTGGTGTCCAGGCCTTTTGGGATTTCTTTGGCCCAGACGGTGTGGACGAATGCTTACAGCCAGAATTTGACTCGAATCAAAATGCTCCTAACAACGCTTCTCCTGATGCCCCATCACTTTTTTCCAATGAGCAGGCCATTTTGACCACATCCTGGGCGACGGTCGGAGGTGGTCGAGTCAATCGTAAATATCTGAACGGTCTGATTGCCTTTTGCTATGACGAGGAGTTGGCTTTTCCTAATGGTGCCTCCTATGGATATGCCACTGCCTCCGATGCCGCCATCCATGGACAGATAGCTGCCATCGCCCAGCGGTTTGGCCAGTCCGGTATTGACAATGCCCAATGGTGGAGCGAATGTCAGGTAGCCATCTGGGCAGTCCGCGCCGGCTGCCGAAGCTATGACAGCGCAGCCGCTTTTGCCCGTAGTTACTGTGCCGACCGCAAAATCACCGATCCTGCCACGGTAGAAGACTATGCCTATATCGTAGGAACTTTGGTGGCAGAAACACTGAATTCCAGTGCCACCGCCTATCTGTATCAGGCCTCAGATCCTGCAAACCAGCGGATCCTCACTTATCTATCCGTCTGGCCGGATCCTGCTCCCATCTTTCCCTCTCCGCGCTACGATGTGGTTTCTGCCCAAGAGGAGTTTACTGCTTTTCGCCACCACAGCATTAGCATCGATCCTAAGTCTGCCGCCATTACCGGAGAACCTCTGGCCGGGGCTGTTTTTGAGGTATATGAAAATGACCTTCTGGTAGGTACCATCACTACCGACACCCAGGGACAGGGAAACTGTCAATGGACCATCTCTTCCACCGCGGCTTCTTCTGCTACCAAAGAATACTGCTCCAACTATGATAAGCTGGATCCAGAGACCCGAAAAACCATCACAGGCTACACCAATCGTGAGGATGCCCTCTCAGCCGCACAAAAAGAAGCATTGGCCCAAGCCCAGGTTCAATCTGAATCCACGGCCGATGCCCCTTGC
>JAFYLG010000273.1 GCA_017537225.1 Lachnospiraceae bacterium | reverse complement strand
TATTTCCTGATGATCTGCGGAATTTATATACTCTCCCAAGTATCCCAGTCCTGCCTCGGCATGGGTGTCTATTTCATGAAATATGTCCTGGGTGCAGAGGATCTGCTGAAATCCTTCTCTTGGTTCACCAATATCCCATTGATCCTCGGCCTCATTCTAACACCTTGGCTGGTCAGAAAACTTCGTGGTATGTATAAAATCAATTTGGTCGGCTATGCACTGGCCACTTCGGGTCGTCTCGGTGTTCTGATTTCTGTTTACACAGGAAGTATTCCCATGATGCTTCTCTTCACCGGAATTGCAGCCCTTGGTACCAGTCCCCTGCAGGGAGATATGAATGCTCTGATTGCATCCTGCTCCGAATACACCTTTCTGAAGCATGACAAGAGAATTGATGGCAGTATGTACGCCTGCTCCTCTTTTGGTATAAAAGTAGGTGCCAGTATTGGCACCGCCATCTCCGGATGGCTGCTGGCTTCTGCAGGATATATTGAAAATGCATCTGTACAGACATCCAGTACGCTCCATATGCTGCACATCCTGTATTTGTGGGTTCCGATGCTCCTCAGCCTCGGAATCACAATTCTTCTTAGTATGCTTCATGTTGAAAAGGCAAATGCAAAACGATTTGCTTCTATAACGGTCCAGACAAGTGCTTATAAGTACCAATAATCACTTCAGAATTTATGTGTCGTAGAAATAATATTGATTTTCAAAGATATATTTGGTTATTATAGAACTTGAAAGTGCTATACGCCGGTGATAAAATACGGGTCAACAAAATGATCTAAAGAGGCCGCCTCTTTTGAGACAACCCCTTCAGACCAAATTTATTTTGGAAAGAAGGAATCAACCAAATATGGAAATCTATCTGATAAGTTTGGCCGCTGCACTTGTGGGCGGTTTGATGCTATCCCGCGTTACAAAGCTTTTGAACCTTCCTGCCGTTACTGCTTATCTTATCGCCGGTCTTATTCTTGGCCCGTTCTGTATTGGCAAAATTAACATCCCTGGTCTGGGCTTCAGTTCTCTGGAGCAAATAGAGGGACTAACCATCGTTACACAGACTGCTTTGGGATTTATTGCTTTTACAATAGGTAACGAATTCCGGGTGACTCAGCTGAAAAAAATGGGATCGTCTGCCATTGTGATTGGTATTCTCCAAGCTGTAATTACCACAGTCGTGGTAGACCTCATTTTGATCGGACTGCACCTTGTACGGCCTGATTTAATCTCTCTTCCCTGTGCCATAGCACTGGGTGCAATTGCCTCTGCCACGGCACCCGCTGCTACACTGATGGTTATCCGTCAGTATAAAGCAGACGGCCCTCTGACACGTCTTCTGATGCTGGTGGTGGCCATTGACGATGCAGTAGGTCTTCTCCTATTCTCCGCTTCCTATGGTATCGCCACTGCTCTTGCCCAGGGTCAAATCAGCATCATGGCAGTCATAGTGGAGCCCATTCTGGAGATTCTCCTCTCTCTTGTCCTTGGCAGTATCATGGGCTGGTTCCTCAGCCTGATAGAGCTGTTTTTTCACTCCAGCACCAAACGAACAACCATATCTGTAGCATTTGTATTGATGACAGTCGGTCTTTCCATGACAGAATTTCATATCGGCCCCATCCACTGTTGCTTCAGTCTGTTGTTGGTTTGTATGATGGCTGGTACTGTTTTCTGCAATATCTGCAAGTCTTCCGAAGATCTTATGAACAGAATTGATGGATGGACAATGCCCCTTAATATTCTGTTTTTCGTGATTTCCGGTGCAGAGCTGGATTTGGAGGTTCTCTCTCATCCTGTTACTATTCTGGTAGGTATGGTCTATATTATCGCCCGCTCCGCTGGCAAGTACTTTGGCTCTTCTGTCAGCTGCACTTTAACCAAGCAGAGCAAGCCCATCACGGATAATTTGGGAATCACCCTACTGCCCCAGGCCGGTGTTGCCCTTGGTATGGCGCTCACCGTAGCCTCCCTTCCGGATGGTTATCTGGCAAGAAATGTTGTGCTCTTTGCCGTTCTGGTTTATGAACTGATTGCGCCCACATTAACCAAGCGAAGCCTGGTAGCCGTGGGAGAGATACAAATTGAAAACCATATCCATATTCACACGCACCGTTTGAAGAGGGTCTAGCTGGCTTGAATAAAAACATCCGTTCTCATTGTTTTTTCTGAGAACGGATGTTTTTGTAGATACAAACCCACACATTGCTTAGGCACATAAGCTGTGACAGAATCCTTCATCTGGCCTTAGTTAACATTTGATATTTGGCACTGTATTTGAGGCCAGTATGATGTATGATACATATATGATCATACACATTTCTTTACTTGAGAAAGGCGGATAGATTATGTACAATGAAATTACAAAGCAGACTGAAATCGTAGTTACAGAGGTTCTGGAGCAGGCAAAGCTGAAACCCGGTTCCCTGTTTGTTATTGGTTGTTCTTCAAGTGAGATGGTGGGAAAACGCATCGGAAAGGGATCCTCCATGGAAGCTGCGCAGGCAGCATTTGAAGGTATCTATCCGATTCTTCAGAGCAACGGGATTCATCTTGCAGTGCAGTGCTGTGAGCATCTGAATCGTGCCCTGATCATGGAACGCGCTGCAGCCGAAGCAAAGGGTTATGAGATCGTCAACGTAATGCCCCAGCCTCATGCCGGTGGCAGCATGGCAGTGACTGCCTGGAATGCTTTTAAAGATCCGGTTGCCGTGGAAACCATTCAGGCTGATGCCGGTATGGATATTGGCGGAACCCTCATCGGTATGCATCTGCGGCGGGTCGCCGTGCCTGTCCGGACAAGTCTAAACCATATCGGTGAAGCCATTG